>NZ_JBHSCH010000006.1:0-140347 GCF_042651065.1 Teichococcus aestuarii | reverse complement strand
AAGGCCCGCGCGGCGCAGCAGGAAGTGGGTGTGGCGGGCCGAGCGCGGCGAGAGGAACAGCGCCCCGCGCACCGCCCCGGCGCGCAGCCCCCCCACCGTCTCCTCCGGCAGGGCGGCGGCCGGGCGCGCCGCGTAGACGACGCGCCGCCGCACGGCGAAGCCCGCGGCGCGCCCGGCCGCCGCCCTGCCGGAGGAGATGCTGGCCGCGCTGCGCGCCGGGGCGGTGCGCGGGGCGCTGTTCCTCTCGCCGCGCTCGGCCCGCCACACCCACTTCCTGCTGCGCCGCGCGGGCCTTGTGGAAACCGTGCGGGAGAGCGTGGCGTTCGCGCTTTCACCACGTATTGCGGCGGCGCTCGCGGGAATGCCATGGCGAGCGATCCATGCTACCCCGGTGCCGGAGCTTCCGGCGCTGCTGGCCCTGCTGGGCCGGCCGCCCGGGGCGTGGCCGGACGCGGCGCCCCCCGGCGCCTCGCCGGGCGGATTGCCAGAACCGGAGAGCGAGGGGCAGGAGAGAGAATGACCGACACGCCGAAAGACAGCCCCAAGGGTGAGCCGGTGACGGGCAGCCGCAACACCCCGCCCGCCAAGGGAAAGCCCGGCCGCGAGAACCCGACCGTGACGCCGCGTGCCTTCAGCGGCATCAACCCGGCCGCGAAGCCCGCGCCGGATGCGGCCCCCCAGGCCGCCCCTGTCCCGCCCCCTGCCTCCCCGGCTTCATCTACTCCGGCTTCGTCCACGCCCGCCGCCGCTGCGCCGGGCGCTCCTTCCGCCGCCGCGCCGCACGTCCCGCCGCCTGCGGCCGACGCGCCCCCGGCCCCGCCTGCTCCATCAGCCGCTTCCCCGGCCGCCGCCCCCGCCGGCGGGGCCGGCTCCAGCCCATCCGCCGGCGGCGCCGGCTCCAGCCTATCTGCCGGCAGGGCCGGCGCCAGCCCATCCGCCGCCCCGGGCGGCAGCACGCCCATCGCACCCGCGCCCTCCGCCCCGCCGGCCACGCCGCCGCAGAAGCCCGCGCCCCGGGCCGAGGCCACCACCCAGGAGACGGTGATTCCGCCTGTGCCCACGCCGCCCCGCCCCGCCACCCCGCAGGACAGCTCCCCCCCACGCATGACCAATCCTTCCGCCCCGCCCGCGCCCACCGCTCCGGCGCGTGGCCGCCTGGAGCATCTGGCCCTGCCCATCGCCGCGGTGAGCGGCGTGGCCGCCCTGCTGGCCATCGGCATCAGCCTGGCCAACCGGCCGGGGCCCTCGGTGGAGCCCGCCCGCGTGGAGGCGCTGGAGCAGCGCCTCTCCGCGCTGCAGCCGGTGCAGGAGCAGCTGCGCGCCCTGCAGCCGCTGCCGCAGCGCCTGCAGGCGCTGGAGAGCGGGCCGCTGGCCCAGGCCGGGCAGCGCCTCGGCGCCGTGGAATCCGGCCTCAGCGAGACCCGGCAGACCGTGGGCGCGCTGCGCGAGCAGGTGCAGAGCCAGCGCAGCGACCGCGAGGCGGTGGAGCGCGCCGCCAATGCCCGCATTGAGGAGGCCGAGCGCGCCTTCTCCCAGCGCATCAGCGGCGCCGAGGCGCAGATCGCCCAGCGCGTGGCCGCCGCCGAGGCGGCGCTCGGCCCGCGCTTCGCGGCGGTGGAGGAGACCATGCGCCAGCGCATCGCCGCCTCCGAGGCGGCGGCGCAGGAGCGGGCCGCAGCGCGCGAGAAGGCGCTGGATGAGCGCTTCTCCGCCCTCGAGGCGCGCGAGAGCCGCCTGGCCAATGCCGAGCAGCGCCTGTCGCGGCTGATCGCCAGCGCCGGGGTGGAGACCGCCCTTGAGGCGGGCCGCCCGCTCGGCCAGGCCCTGTCCGGCCTGGGCGGCGAGGCGCCCGCCGCGCTGCGGCGCTACGCCGAGAACGCGCCGCCCACCGAGGCCGCGCTGCGCCTCTCCTTCGAGGATGCCGCCCGCGCCGCCCGCGCCAAGGCCGAGCCCGCCAATGAGGGCCAGAGCGTGTGGGAATCCGCCGCCAGCCGCCTTGGCAACCTCGTCACCGTCCGCCGTGGCGAGAACGTGGTGTGGGGCGATTCGGTAAGCGGCGAGCTGGAGGCGGCCCGCCGCGCCCTGGAAGCCGGCGACCTGCCCGCCGCCATCCGCCGCATCGAGGGCCTGCCCGAGCCGGTGCGCGCGCCGATGAACGGCTGGCTGGAGCAGGCGCGCGGCCTCGTCGCCGCGCGCGGCGCGCTCGGCGAGCTGCGCAGCGGGGGGCAGGGCTGATGCGCCGCGCCATCGGGCTGCTGCTGCTCAGCCTTGTCGCCGTTGCCATCGCCTGGGGGCTGATGCGCCTGGGCGGGTCGGTGGAGCTGCGGGTGGGCGACATGTTCATCGGCATCTCGCTGCCGGTGCTGCTGATCGGCCTCGTCGTGCTGTTCCTGGTGCTGCACGGGCTGCTGGTGGGGCTGCGCGCCCTGCTCGGCTGGCCGGCCCGCGCCCGCGCCCGCCGCGCCGCGCGCCGCCGGGAGCAGGGCGACGCGGTGCTGACCCGCGCCCTCGTCTCCCTCGCCGCCGGCTCGGCCGACGCGGCGCGCAGCGAGGTCCGCAAGGCCCGCTCCCTGCTGGGCGATACGCCGCAGCTGCTGCTGCTGACCGCCGAGGCCGAGCGCATGGCCGGGCGTGAGGAGGCCGCCACCGAGGCCTTCCAGGCGCTGGCCAAGCGCGAGGATGCCCGCTTCATCGGCCTGCGCGGCCTGCTGCGGCAGGCCATCCAGCGCAAGGACTGGCCCGCCGCCCAGGCGCTGGCGCGGGAGGCCGAGGCCGCCCACCCCGGCGCCGCCTGGCTGCGCGAGGAGCGCGCCGTGCTGGCGCTGCGCACCCAGGACTGGCGCGAGGCGCTGACCCTGGCCGCGCCGGAGACGCCGCGCGCGCCGCTCGCCATGGCCGCCGCCAGCCAGGAGCCGGACGCCGAGCGTGCCGCCGAGCTGGAGCGCCAGGCCTTCCAGGCCGACCCCGGCTTCACCCCCGCCGTGCTGGCGCATGCGAAGCGCATGGCCGCCAATGGCAGCCCGCGCCGCGCCAAGGCGGTGCTGGAGCAGGGCTGGGCCGCCGCGCCGCACCCGCAGGTGGCCGAGGCCTATCTGGAGGGCGAGGCGGACCCGCTGGCGCGGGTGAAGCTGGCCGAGGCGCTGGTCAGCCGCAACCGCACCCATGCGGAGAGCCGGCTGCTGCTGGCCCGCGTGGCGCTGCAGGCCAGCCTGACCGGCCGCACCCGCAGCGAGCTGGAGGCGCTGGTGGAGTCCGGCGAGGCCGATGCCCGCGCCTACCTGATGCTGGTGGAGCTGGAGCAGCTGGAGCATGGCGACAGCCCGGTGGCCCGCGCCGCCGAGGCCAAGTGGCTGCGCGCCGCCACGGCCGCGCCGCAGGAGCCGCGCTGGCGTTGCGGCCAGTGCGGCAAGGTGCACGCGCAGTGGAAGCCGGTGTGCGAGGCCTGCGGCACGGCCGGGCGCATCGCCTGGGGCCGCCAGGACTGAGGCGGCGCCCGGGCCTTTGGCCCTTGTCGGGAAAAGCGCGCCGGTGGCGCGCTTTTTTTATCCGCGCAGCGGGTTGGCCAGCAGCAGCCCGGCGCGGCGGAAGCTCAGGGAAAGGCCGATTGCCGGACCCATGGCGGCATAGGCGCCGGCCGGTGGCAGCAGGCGGAGAAAGGCGGCCAGCGCCTCCCGCCGCGGGCCACGCTGTGCCAGGGCGAAGGCCAGCAGCAGGGCGGGCTCGTCTCCCACCAGGGCCGGATGCACGGTTTCCCCCATCGCGAAACGGTGCCCGCCCAGGCGCATCACCGCGTCCAGCGCCGGCGCGGCCGCCGCCACATTCTCGGCGATGAAGGGCAGCCGTGCCTCTGGCAGGCCGGCCAGCCCGCGGCGCGTGGCGCAGGACCAGCGGCGCATGCCTTCCAGCAGCAGCGCCTCGGGCACGGGGAGGGCGTCGACATGCGCGTCGGTCCAGGGCCAGGTGGGCAGGCCGTGAGTAGCCATGACGGTCGGGTCTCCCTGGTGGCAAGAGGGTGTCGGGCCAGATTGCCGAAAGTAAGAATGAGTCGCAAGTGATCCTGTGTATCGGCCTGCCCCGTCAGCGCAGGGCGAAGCCTTCCTCCGGCGGCAGGGCCAGCCGCAGCACCAGCTCCACCCGGTCCAGCGCGTGGCTGCCGAGAAGCTCGCTCCAGTGGTTCACGAGCTCGGGGGCGGGGTCCCGCTCATGGGTGTTGCGGTAGAGGCTGGCCACGAAGTCGCGGTCGCTCTCCCCGGCGTGGAGGGCGAGGAATTCGGGGCTTTCCAGCAGCGCCTGCGCCACCTCCCATGCCTCGGCCGGCTCGTCGCCCGCATGGCCCATCCAGTGGGCCAGATCGGGAATGGAGGGCGCACGGTTCAGCACCGTGTCGTACAGGGCTGCGATCATCTTCTCCGGCTGCAGGGGGCCTGAGAGGCCGGCGGCGGGCGAGAGGGGCGCCAGCAGCTTCAGGTCCAGCGAGGCCGCGCCCGCGGGCTTGTCCTGTGCCAGTGCCTGCAGGGCCTCGAGCAGCTTGCCGCCATTGGGCAGGCTGAGCTGCTCCAGCGCCTCGCGGTGGCGGAGCAGGCCGTGCAGCAGGCTGCCAAGCTCTGCCTCGGGCTCGCTGCCGGCCACCCAGACAAGGATTCTCCGCTCCTCGCCCGTGCCGCCGAAATCCAGCAGGTAGGAAGCATCGGGCGGCGCCTCGAACTGGGCGAGGCCGGCCTGCAGCCGCCGCTGATCCTCGGCCGATAGCCACAGCAGCCCGCCGGAGGAGAGCGAGGCATGGGCCTCGCCTCCTGCGGTGACGCCGGTGTGCTCCGCCTGCCAGACCAGCTTGAAGCTGTTCAACAGCGCCGGCGCGGCCTGCGCCACGATGTGCAGGGTGTTCTGCACATCTGGCGGTGGCGGCTGGTCAGGCAGCGCCGGAGAACCGGGTTCCGGCAGTGGTGGCGGTGGCGGAGGCGGCGGTGGCGGCGGTGGCGGAGGCGGCGGTGGTGGCGGTGGTGGCGGTGGTGGCGGAGGCGGCGGTGGCGGTGGTGGCGGAGGCGGCGGTGGCGGAGGAGGTGGCGGCGGCGGCGGCGGTGGCGGAGGCGGCGGAGGCGGCGGAGGCGGAGGCGGTGGCGGCGGTGGCGGAGGCGGAGGCGGTGGCGGTGGTGGCGGAGGCGGCGGTGGCGGCGGCGGAGGCGGAGGTGGCTCGATGGCGGGAGGGGCGGGCGTGGTGTCCACGGTGGTGGCGTCGATCACCACGACATCCATCAGGAAGCTGGCATCCTGCCGGCCGTCCGAGACGGTGATCATCACCGGGCGGGTGGTGCCGCCCTCGCGCAGCAAATCCACCCCGTCGCGCAGCTTCAGCACGTCGCCCACCACCTCGAACAGGGCGGAGTCCGGCCAGGCCACCTCATAGGTCAGGCTGCGGATGTCGGTGTCGGAATCATAGCCTTGCAGCCGGCCGATGACGCCGCCCACATCCGTCTCCAGCACCGATCCGCCGGAAGCGAAGAGCAGGCGCCGGGGTGGCGCGTCGTCGATCCCCAGCAGCGTGACGGACCAGCTCTGCGTCGCGTCCTGCCAGCCGCTTTCCGTGCGCACGGAAAGACCGAACCGGAAGACGGGGTTCGTGGCGCTGGTGTCGGCCTCGCGGTCGAAGACCATGGCGGGCACGATGGTGACGGTGCCGGTCAGCCGGTCGAGCGTCGCCTCGAACAGGCGGGCCGATTCGCCGATCAGCCGCACCTCCAGTGGGTTGACGATGCCGGAGAGGTTGAGTGTCGCCACCCAGTCGCCGGGGCGGCCATTCTCCAGGATGGTGTTCGGAACCTCGCCGGAGACCAGCAGTGCCAAGTTCCCCTCCCTCCTGCCATGGCGTCGGGCGGGAGAGTCGGGGGCGGGGGGTGAAGAAATCCTAAGAGAGCGGTGCCTGCACCAGCCGCCAGGCCAGCGCCGCCAGCATCAGCGCGTTGAGCCCGAATAGCGCGGCGCCCGCCGGGCGCAGCCAAGGCCCGCTGCGCCGCCCGAAGAAGCGGCCGAGCAGCGCCACCCCCACCAGGGCGGGCACCGTGCCGGCGCAGAAGGCCAGCATGGCCAGCGCCCCGCCCAGCGCGCTGCCCGTGGCCGCCGCGCCCGCCAGCGCGCCATAGAGCAGGCCGCAGGGCAGGGCGGAGAGCATCAGCCCCAGCGCCACGCCGCGCCAGCCATCGGGCGCCGCCAGCAGGGTGCCGAGATGCCGCGAGAGGAAGCCCGGCAGGCGCGGGGCGGGCAGGCGCGGCAGCCACCGGCCCAGGCCGTGCGCCAGCCGGGCCGAGGCCTGGCCCAGCATCAACAGCGCCGCCAGCAGCAGCAGCGCCGCCAGCGCCAGCCGCAGCGCGCCCGGCACGCTGCCGCCTTCCACCAGCGCGCCCGCCAGACCGGCGCCACCGCCCATCAGGGCACCCAGCAGCGCGTAGCCCAGCATCCGGCCGGCGTGGTAGGGCAGCAGCGCCGCGTCGCCCAGCCGCGCCAGCCGCCCACCCGCCGCCGGGCGCGGCGACACGGCCGCCGCCTGCGCCAGCACGAAGGGCGCGCACATGGCGGCGCAATGCGTGGCGCCCCCCGCCAGCCCCGCCAGGAACAGCGCGCTCATCAGCGCGGCCAGCCCGCCAGGGCCAAGCGCGGTCAGGTCATGCAGGCAATTGGCGATCATGCCCCACATTCTGCCGCGCCGGGCGCCGCGCCGCGTTGCGCCAGATCAAGCGGCGCGGCGCCGCAGGCGGCCATCCAGCACCATGAAGCCGAGCGCGATCAGCGCCATGCCGGCCAGGTGCCGCGGCAGCAGCGCCTCGCCCAGCACCAGCACGCCGAGCAGGATGGCCATGACCGGCACCAGTTGCGTCACCAGCGCGGTGTTGGTGGCACCCGCCTCGGCCAGCAGGCGGAAGAACAGCGCATAGGCCACGCCGGTGGAGATCAGCCCCAGCGCCAGCACCGCCAGGATCACCTCCGGCCCCGGCGGCGGCAGGTGCCAGGGCTGGTCCAGCAGCAGCACCAACGGCAGGGCGAGCAGGATGCTCGCCGTGGTCTGCCCGGCCGCCGCCGCCAGCGGCGGCACGCCCATCCGCTGGAAGCGGCGGCCCCACACGCCGGCACAGGCATAGCTGAGGCAGGCGCCGAGCCCCGCCAGGATGCCCGGCAGCTCCGCCCCCGCGCCGAAGGCGGCCGGCCCGGCCAGCACCGCCACCCCGCCCAGGCCGACCAGCACGCCAGCGAGGCGGTGGCCGCTGAGCTTCTCGTCCGCCGTGGCGAGATGCGCCACCACGGCGGTCAGCACCGGCGTCGCCGCGTTCACCACCGAGGCCAGGCTGCTCGGGATGCTCTGCTGCGCCCAGACGATCAGGCTGAAGGGGATGAGGTTGTTCAGCAGCGCCATGCCGAGGCAGGCCAGCAGCACCGGGCGGCGCAGCGGCAGGCGCTGCCGGTTCAGCGCCAGCAGCAGCCAGAGCAGCGCCGACGCCAGCACCACCCGCGAGAGCACCACGGTGAAGGGCGGCCAGGCCCGCCCGGCCACCGCCATGAAGAAGAAGCTGCCGCCCCAGGCCAGGGCGAGCAGGAGGAGCAATCCCCATTGGCGGGGGGTGAGCGGCGCGTTCATGGGGAGATGTTCTGGAACCAAGGGAGGATGGCCGCACTCCGGGGAGTGCGGCCATCTGAAGTCTTCTGAGGATTCTTCTTTTTCTGAAGAAAAAGAAGCAAAAAGACTTTGTCAGTTTGGCGTCACGCTCTCGGCCAGCGCACCGCCAACAGGCAAAAGTTTTTTGGTTCTTTTTTCCAAAAAAGAACGACTTACCTCTTCTTCTCGATCAGCACGCCTTCCGCCTTCAGCGCGGCGATCTCCTCGGCGCTGTAGCCATGCGCGGCCAGCACGTCCTCGCCATGCTGGTTGAAGGCGGGCGGGGCGGCGCGCGTGCCACCCGGCGTGCGGGAGAGCTTGATCGGCGTGCCCAGGGCGCGGAACTCGCCGAGCTGCGTCACCATCTCGCGGTGCGCGGTGTGCGGGGCGGCCAGCGCCTCGTCCACGTTCAGCACCGGGCCGGCGGGCAGGCCGGCGGCCAGCAGGCGGTCGGAGAGGTCGTGGCCATCCTCGGTGGAAAGGCGCTGCTCCAGGATGGCGGCCAGCGCCTCGCGGTTGGTCACGCGGTCGCCATTGGTGCGGAAGCGCGGGTCCTCCGGCAGGCCCTCCAGCCCGAGGAAGGCGCAGAACTTTCGGAAGGCCGGGTCGTTGCCGCAGGCAACGAAGATCTCGCAGGTCGCCGTCTTGAAGGCCGAGTAGGGCGAGATGTTCGGGTGCGGGTTGCCGGTGGCCTTGGGGCGCTTGTCGTTCAGCAGGTAGTTGGCGGCCTGCGGGTGCAGCAGCGCCATGCCGCAATCGTGCAGTGTCATGTCCACATACTGGCCCTGGCCGGAGCGGGCCCGCTCCTGCAGCGCCATCAGGATGCCGATGCTGGAGTAGAGGCCGGTGGCGAGGTCGACGATCGGCGTGCCCATGCGCACCGGCGCCGTCTCCGGCGTGCCGTTGATGGACATGAGGCCGACCATCGCCTGGATGATGGCGTCATAGCCCGGCAGCCCGCCGCGCGGCCCGGTGGCGCCGAAGCCCGAGACGCGGCAATGCACGAGCTGCGGGAACTTCTTGCTCAGCACCTCCTCGTAGCCCAGCCCCCACTTCTCCATCGAGCCGGGCTTGAAGTTCTCCACCAGCACGTCGGCATCCTCCAGCATCCGCAGCAGCACGGCGCGGCCGGAAGGCTTGGCGAGGTCGAGCGCGATCGACTTCTTGTTGCGGTTGACGCCGATGAAGTAGCTGGCGGCATCGCCCTGGAAGGGGGGGCCCCATTCCCGCACCTCGTCGCCCTGCGGCGGCTCCACCTTGATCACCTCGGCGCCGTGGTCGGAGAGGATCATGGTGCAGTACGGGCCGCCCAGCACGCGCGTCAGGTCGATCACCTTCAGCCCGGCCAGCGCGCCGGCGGAGCGGGCCAGGCCGGCGCCCGTGGGGGAATCGTTGGTGGGCAGGGCATCGGTCATGCGGCGGCGTCCTTCTTCTCGGCTGCGCCGAAGACCCGGGCGCAGAATTCGGGGTAGGTCTCGATCATCTCGTCCCGCACCGGGCCGCGCAGCAGGGCGAGCTGCTCCGGCGTCGGGTCCGGCGTGGCGGGGAGATGGGCGGGCTCGTCATAGTCGAAGCCGGTGGCGGCGCGGATGCTGGCGGCATCCTCGCCCGGATGGGCGCTCTCCAGCGCGAAGCGGCCGCGCGCCGGGTCGAAGCGGAACACCGCGCGGCCGGTCACCAGCGCCTGCGCCGTGCCGCGGCGGAACACGCCGGGGGCGGAGAGGCCGGGGGCGGAGATGTTGTCCACCTTCTCCACCAGCACGCGGGGCGAATGCTCCTCGCGGAACAGGATGGTGCGCGGCGTCATCATGTACATGAAGGCGCTGCCGAAGCTGCCGGGGAAGCGCGCCCCCGTGCCCGGCCATTCGCCGGTGCCGATCAGGTTGATGTTGGCCTGCCCGTCGATCTGCCCGCCGCCCAGGAAGAACAGGTCGATCCGCCCCTGCCCGGTGAGGTCGAACAGCTCGCGCGAGCCCTCGGTGAAGGGGTTGCCGCTGCGCTTGTGCAGCAGGGAGAGCCGCACGGGGTGGCCGGACTTCTTCACCAGCCAGCAGGCGGCGGCCGGGATGGGCGAGGCGGCGCCCACCGCGATGTGCCGCGCGGGCGGCGCGGCCGGGTCCAGGATCAGCCGCGCCAGGGTGGCGGCGAGGCGTTCCTCGGGCTTGATCTCGGGGCCGCTCATGCCAGCGCCTCCTCGTGCTGCTCGGTGACGTGGCGCGCCAGCCAGGCCTGGAAGCCTTCCTCGGTGCGGGCGGCGCGGGCGTATTCGGCGATGAAGCCGGCATCCACGCCGTATTCGTCGAGCAGGGCCACGGGCTGCGCGCCGCGCGGGGCGAGGGCGATGCCGCTGATGTAGGTGGCGCTGATGGTGCCGGGGGCGAGGCGCTCATCCTCCAGCAGGTTGCCGTCGTGCAGGCGCTCCACCGTGACGAAGGTGGCCTTCGCCGCATGGGCGATGGTGGCGCATTCCCGCCGCCGCCCGAGCCAGACATTGCCCTCGCGGTCCGCCATCGCGGCGTGGATCAGCGCGAAGTCGGGGGAGAGGGCGGGCAGCAGCACGACAGGATCGCCGCCGCCGGCGAAGGGGTTGTCGATGACGCGCCAATCCGGCCGGTTGGCCAGGATGTCGCTGCCGATCAGCCCGCGCAGCGGCATGAAGGGCACGCCCTTCTCGGCCGCCTGCAGCATGGTGTGGATGGCCGGACAGGTGGCGTCCCGCACCGTGATCCGGCCTTCCTTCAGCGCGGCGGTGAAGCGGGGGGCGAAGCCGGCCTCGCCAAGGCTGACGGCGCTGGTCTGCACCTCCGCCACGCAGCCGGCGCCGATCAGCATGTCGGTGGCGAAGCCCGAGACCGGCACGCCCAGCAGCCGCAAGCCCCGCGCGCCGCGGCGGATCAGCGCCTTGGCCAGCGCCACCGAGGGCAGGGAATTGTCGGGCGGCAGCGCCACCATCGCGCCGTCCGGCACGCGGGCGGCGAGGGCCTCCGGGGAAGCCTCCAGGGTCTCAGGGTTCATGGGCCGGTTCCTCCGGCGAGCACCATAGACCCTTCGGGGCGGAGGGGGAGGGGGGTGGCTGGCGGATCAAGGCCAGCCACCCCCCCCCGATGCGGGCTCAGCTCAGGCAGCGCGCCAGCAGCTCGGCCGTGCGGCCATTGGCGATGGTCGCCGCCCGCCCGTCCCAGGAATGGCCGCCCATGCGGGCGAAGGCGTGATCCACCCCCGGATAGACATGCGCCGCCACCTCGGGCTTGCCCTCGACGCCCGCCAGGATCGCCTTGCGGGCCGCCTCCGGCACGAACTTGTCCAGCTCGGCGATGTGCATCAGCAGCGGCCTGGTGATGCGGTCCTTGCCCTCCAGCAGCCCGTCGATGCCGACGCCGTAGTAGGAGATATTGCAATCCGCATCCGACTCGGTCGCCATCATGAAGGCGAGCCGGCCGCCCAGGCAGAAGCCCATGGTGCCCGCCTTGCCGTTGCAGCCGGGCATGACGCGCACGGCCGCCAGCGTCGCCTTCAGGTCCTCGATGCCCTTCTGCTGGTCGAAGGCGTTCATCAGGGCGAAGGCGCGGTCCCACTCCTCCTTGCTGCCATCGGTGAGCTGGATGCCCGGCTCCTGGCGCCAGAACAGGTCGGGGCAGATGGCGATGAAGCCCATGTCCGCCACCCAGTCGGAGAGCGACCGCATGGCATGGTTCACGCCGAAGATCTCCTGGATCATCACCACCGCGCCGGCCGGCACCTGCTTCGGCATGGCCAGGTAGGCCGAGAAGCTGCCGCTGCCGTCGGTGGCCTGGATCGTGATTTCGGGCATGTGCTTATCCTGACTCGCGGTTCCGGAGCCGGCAGGATAGCGGGATGGGGGCCGGACGGAAGCGCCCGCCGCTTCAGTCTTTCGCCATCCGGCCCAGGCTGGCCGGGCGGCACGCCGAACCCCCTGGAACAGCCTGTCCGGGTGGTTTGCAGGAAGCCCGCATGGCACCATGTGCTGGCGTAGTCTGAAGGTGCCCGCAGCATGCCCGTCTCCCGCCCCGATTTCCGTGAAGCCATGGCGCGCCTGGGCGCGGCGGTGAGCCTGATCACCAGCGACGGTGCCGGCGGCCGGGCCGGGCTGACCGCCAGCGCCGTGTGCAGCGTGACCGACGACCCCGCCACGCTGCTGGTCTGCATCAACCGCAACAGCGGCCAGAACGCCGCCATCAAGGCCAATGGCGTGCTGTGCGTGAACGTGCTCTCGGCGGGGCAGCAGGAGCTTTCCAACGTCTTCGCCGGCTTCACCGGCGCGCTGACGGCGGAGCAGCGCTTCGCCCATGGCGACTGGACGACGCTGGAGACCGGCGCCCCCGTGCTGGCCGATGCCGCCGTGGCGCTGGACTGCGCGATCGACGAGGTGCTGGAGAAGGGGACGCACAGCGTGTTCTTCGCCAGCATCCGGGCCATCCATCTCGGCGCGCCCGGCCCGGCGCTGATCTGGTGGCGGCGGGACTACCACCACCTCGGCCATCCGGCGCTCTGAGGCGGGAGGGGGCAGCCCCCTCCCGCCCTGTCAGGAAGCGGCCTCGATGGTGTCGCGCACCAGCGGGTAGACCTCGTTGGCCCAGCGGCGGCCGCTGAACACGCCGTAGTGGCCGGCGCCGGTCTGCAGGTGGTTGTGCTTCATGGTGGCGGGCAGGCCGGCGCAGAGGTCGAGCGCCGCCGCCGTCTGGCCGATGGCGCAGATATCGTCCCGCTCCCCCTCCACGGTCAGCAGGCGGGTGCGGCGGATCAGCTCCGGACGCACCAGCCGGCCGCGGTAGTGGAACTGGCCGAGCGGCATGTGGTGCTCCTGGAACACCGTGCGGACGGTCTCCAGGTAGAACTCGGCCGGCAGGTCCATCACCGCCAGGTATTCGTCGTAGAAGCGGCGGTGCGCGTCGGCCAGCTCGGAATCGCCGCCCACCAGGTTGCGGTACTGCTCCAGATGCGCCCGCACATGCCGGTTCATGTTCATCGACATGAAGGCGGTGAGCTGCAGCGCGCCGGGATAGACCTTCCGCCCGCCGCCCTGGAAGCGCCAGGGCACGGTGTCCACCAGGTTCTTCTCGAACCATTCGATGGTGTTGCCCTGCGCCAGCTCGTTCACCTTGGTGGGGCTGATGCGGGTGTCGATGGGGCCGGCCATCAGCGTCATGCTGCGCGGCGTGGCGGGGTTCTTCGCCTCCGACATGACGGCCACCGCCGCCAACACCGGCACGGCCGGCTGGCACACCGCCAGCACATGGCCGCCCGGCCCCATCTCCTCCTGGAAGCGGATCACATGGTCGATGAACTCGTCCATGCCGAAGCGCCCGGCGGAGAGGGGCACGTCACGGGCATTGGTCCAGTCCGTGATGTAGACGTCGTTCTCCGGCAGCAGCACCTGCACCGTGCCGCGCAGCAGGGTGGCGAAGTGGCCCGACATGGGGGCCACCACCAGCACCTTGGGTTGCGGGATGTCCACATCCTTGCGGAAGTGCAGGAGGGTGCCGAAGGGGGTGCTGTAGAGCGCCTCCTCCTCCACCGCGATCTCCTGGTTGCCGACCTGGACGCTGGTGAAGCCGAAAGGAGGCCGGGTGTGGGTGATACCGCTGCTGCCCAGGAGCTCCAGCGCGGCGGTCATCTGCCGCAGAGCGAAGGTTTCCGGCCGCCCGGTGTCGAACTGCCGCAGCACCGCTCCGGTTCCCCGGGCAAACATCCGGATCGGTGTCATCAGGTCCTGCTGGGCCTGATAGATCTGGTACATCATCCGCTGGAGCCTCTCCCGCGTCCATGCCTTGCCCAAATGGCCAGCATCTTGCCCGCCGCCCCAGCGAAAGGTAACGAAAATGTTCCTTCGCCGCGAGGGGGATGTTGGTTGGGCATATATTGCCATTCCGTCAAGACCGTGGCGCGCCTAAGGTTGCATCCTCACGGTTTCCGGAGGTGGTGCCATGGTCCAGTCCCGGCTTCTCATCAGCAGCCGTAACTACTCCTCCTGGTCGCTCCGGGGCTTCCTGCTGTGCCGCCTGGCCGGCATCCCCTTCACGGTGCAGGTCGCGGCGGCGGACGACCCGCAGGCCCGGGCCGAGCTGCTCTCGCGCAGCTCCACCATCCGGCTGCCCTGCCTGCTGCAGGGCGAGATCGCCATCTGGGACACGCTGGCGATCGCCGAGCACCTGAACGAGGCCCACCCCGGGGCGCAGATGATGCCGGCCCAGCGCCTGGCCCGCGCCCGCTGCCGCTCCATCTCGGGCGAGATGCATTCGGGCTTCGCGGCGCTGCGCGCCTCGCTGCCGCTGAACATGCGGGCGCGCCGGCCCGGCTTCACCCTCTGGTCCGGCCCGCGCGCCGACATCGCGCTGATCCAGGAGATATGTACGCCCCCGTCGCCAGCCGCTTCCTCACCTACGACGTGGCGCTGAACCCGGATTGCGCCACCTACCGCGACCACCTGCTCGCCTGGCCCGACATGGCGGAGTGGATGCAGGAGGCCGCGCAGGAGCCGGAGGCGATCGAGGAGCTGGAGGTGGAGTTCTGAGCGGCGGCGGGCGCTACAGCGCCTCGCCGGCGCACCAGCCGCTCGCCCAGGCCCATTGGAAGTTGTAGCCGCCGAGCCAGCCGGTCACGTCCACCGCCTCGCCCACCACATGCAGGCCGGGCACGGTGGTGGCCTCCATCGTGCGGGAGGAGAGGCCGGCGGTGTCCACGCCGCCCAGCATCACCTCAGCCTTGGCGTAGCCCTCGGTGCCCGAGGGGGTGAGGGTCCAGTGCGCCAGGCTGCCGGCCACGCGGCGCAGGTCGCGGTCGGTCTGCATGGCCATCGGCCGGTCGGGCAGCCAGGCGGCGGCCAGCGACTGCGCCAGGCGCTGCGGCAGCAGCTCGGCCAGCACGGTGCGCGGCTCCGCCTTCGGGCGGGCGGCCTTGCGCGCCACCAGCAGGTTCACCGCGTCCTCCGCCCCGGGCAGCAGGTTCAGCGCGATGGCCTGCCCCTCCCGCCAGGCGGAGGAAATCTGCAATATCGCCGGGCCGGAAAGGCCGCGATGGGTGAACAGCACCGCCTCGGGGAAGCTGTGCCGCCCGAGCCGCGCCACCGCCGGCAGCGCCACGCCGGAGAGCGGGCGCATCAGCTCCAGCATCTCGCCGGCGAAGGTGAGCGGGACGAGGGCCGGCCGGGTTTCCGTCAGCGGCAGCCCGAAGCGGCGCGCGATGTCCAGCGAAAGGCCGGTGGCGCCCATCTTCGGGATGGAGAGGCCGCCCGTGGCCAGCACCAGGGCGGGGGCGGTGAAGTCGCCGCGGTCGGTCTGCACCCGGTAGTGGTCGGCGCGGGAGACATCCGTGATGCGGTGGCCGAGGCGGATCTCCACCCCCGCCGCCGCGCACTCGGCCAGCAGCATGGCGACGATCTCGCGCGCCGAATGGTCGCAGAAGAGCTGGCCCAGCGTCTTCTCGTGCCAGGCGATGCGGTGCTTCTCCACCAGCGCCAGGAAGTCGGCCGGGGTGTAGCGCTTCAGGGCGGATTTGCAGAAATGCGGGTTGGCCGAGAAGAACCGCTCCGGCCTGGTGTCGCGGTTGGTGAAGTTGCACCGCCCGCCGCCCGAGATGAGGATCTTCGCGCCGGCCTGGGGGGCGTGGTCCAGCACCAGCACGCGCCGCCCGCGCTGCCCGGCGCGCAGCGCGCACATCAGCCCGGCCGCGCCGGCGCCGAGGATCACCGCATCGAAATTCCGCATGGGGGCGGGCTTTAGCCGCTGGCGGCGCGCAAAGGAAGCGCGGGCGGAGGCCGCGGAGGGCCGCCCGACTTATCCCCCGATCCCGTGGATGAGGCTGGGGATAAGTGGCGGCATAGGATGGGGACAGCGGTGGGGCGCCGAGCAAAGCAGCAGCGGGGAGCAAGGGGTTTGCCCGAAATCCCCGATTTTTCGTTGCAATAGTGTACCATTCATGCCGCCAAGCTCAGGCTGGCCGGGACGGCTGGAGGAAGGCGCGCCCGGCCGCCGCGTAATCCTCCGCCCGCAGGGCGCGGCGCATCAGGGCCGGGTCGTTGGCGGGCGGCGCGCCACCCTGGCGCAGGGCGCGCAGCGTCTCCTCCACCGCCCGCAGCGCGGCGGGGAAGCTGTGGTGCCCCTGGAGCATCACGCGCACGCCCAGGCCGGCCAGGGTGGCGGCATCGCCCAGATCCTCGCGGCTGCCGCCCACCAGCAGGGGGAGGTCCACCGCGGCGCGCAGCGCGGCGAGCTGCGCCAGATCCCGCACGCCCGTGAGGAACAGCCCGTCCGCTCCGGCGGCGGCATAGGCGCGGGCGCGCTCCAGCGCGTCCTCCAGCGTGGTGGCCGAGAGCGCCCCCGTGCGTGCCACCACGCAGAGCGCGGGGTCGCGCCGCGCGGCCAGGGCGGCACGGAGCTTGCCCAGCCCCTCCTCCAGGCTGACCAGCCGCGTGGCGCTCTCGCCGAAGGGCTGAGGCAGCAGCGTGTCCTCCAGCGTCAGGGCGGCGGCGCCGGCGGCCTCCAGCTCCTCCACCGTGCGTGCGGCGGAGAGGGCGTTGCCGAAGCCGTGGTCGGCGTCCACCAGCAGCGGCAGCGGCCCGGCGCGGGTGATGCGGCGCACCAGCCCGGCCAACTCGGTCAGCGTCACCACCATCAGGTCCGGCGCCGCCAGCACCGCCGCCGAGGCCACCGAGCCGCCGAGGATGCCGCACTCATAGCCGATATCGGCGGCGATGCGGGCGGTGGCCGCGTCATAGACCGAGGCAGGGTGCACGCAGCCGGGGCCGGCGAGCAGGGCGCGGAAGGCGTCTCGGGGCGTGGCGGGCATGGGCGGTTTTCTTCCCTGTGGCGTGTTCTGGCCGCCGCAGCATGCCGCAGCCAGGCCGCGCCGGCCATGCGGCGTGCCAGCCGCTTGCCGGCCGGCGCGGGGAGTGGCTTCATGCCGGCCAGCGATCAATGCCATCGCATCGCTCAACGATACGGCGCGCCGGCCCCTCTTGTGGGGCTGTCCGCCAGGGAGAGCGCGCCGCCCGGCGCAGCCGCAGGGGAGATTGGAAGCATGTTGCTCAGGACGTGGCTCAGGCGAACGGTGCTGGCATCGGCGATGCTCGGAGCGGGGCTGGGGGCGGGGCTGGCCCCCGCCGGTGCGCGGGCGCAGCCGGCGGAGAAGCCGCTGCGGCTGGTGGTGAATGTCGGGTTGCAGACGCTGGACCCGATCGCCGGCACCTCCTTCGTCACCCGCAACTTCGCCTACATGGTGTTCGACACGCTGGTGGCGATGGACAGCCAGGGCCAGTACCGGCCGCAGATGCTGCAGGGCTGGGAGGTGAGCGCGGACGGGCTGACCTACCGCTTCACCCTGCGCCCTGGCCTCGAATGGCACGATGGCACGCCGGTGACGGCGGAGGATTGCGTCGCCTCGGTGAAGCGCTGGGGGGCGCGCGATTCCACCGGCCGCCGCCTGATGGCCGCCACACAGGAACTGCGCGCCACCGGCCCGGACAGTTTCGAGCTGAAGCTCGCAAAGCCCTTCGGCGGCGTCATCGACGCGCTGGGCAAGCCAAGTGTCCACACCCCCTTCATGATGCCGGCGCGGCTGGCCGCCACCCCGCCCACCCAGCCGGTGACGGAGATCGTCGGCTCCGGTCCCTTCCTCTTCGTGAAGGAGGAGTGGGTGCCGGGCGAGCGCACCGTGTTCCGCCGCAACCCCCGCTACCGCCCGCGCGACGAGCCGGCCGACGGGCTGGCCGGCGGCAAGGTGGCGCATATGCCGCGCGTCGAGTTCCTCACCATCACCGACCCCGCCACCCGCGCCGCCGCCCTCCAGAACGGCGAGGTGGACTACCTGGAATACGCGCCGCTCGACTACCTGCCGATGCTGCGGCGGGACCGGAAGCTGGTGCTGGCCAGGCCGGGCGGCATCGCGCAGATCATGGGCGCGGTGGCGGTGAACCACGCGCAGCCGCCCTTCGACAGACTGCCCGTGCGCCAGGCCCTGCAGATGGCGCTGGACCAGCGGGAGGTGGTGGCGGTGCACGGCCTGCCGGACGAGATGACGCGCGTGCCCTGCCAGTCCATGACCCTGTGCGGCACGCGCTACAGCAGCGAGGCGGGGGGCGAGGCGCTGCGCGAGCCCAGCCTGGAGCGCGCCCAGGCGCTGCTGAAGCAGAGCGGCTACAAGAACGAGCGCGTGGTGTTCCTGCACCCGGCCGATTCCGCGCTGATCAACCCCATGGCGCTGGTGGTGGCCGACCGCATGAAGCGGGCCGGCTTCAACATCGAGGTGCAGACGCTGGACTGGGCGACGGTGGCGCAGCGCTGGCTCAGCCGCGCGCCGGTGGAGCAGGGCGGCTGGAGCGTGGTGCCGGTGATCTACACCGGCTTCGACATGTCCGAGCCGCTGAGCAACCCGGGCATCAGCTACAACTGCACCGGCACCGCCCCCTGGCTCTACTGCGACGAGGCGTTGAAGCCGCTGCTGGAGCGCTTCGAGGCGGAGAGCGACCTGGAGAAGCGCCGCGCCATCGTCGCCGACATCAACCGGCGCGCCCTGGCCAATGTGAACTTCCCGCTCACCGGCCAGTTCTCCAGCCCGGCCGTGTGGCGCGCCGAGCTGGAGGGGGTAATCGATTTCGGCTTCCCCGTGCTGTGGAACATCCGCCGCGCGGCACGCTGAAACGCGGGCGCCCCGGCGGGCCTTGCCTGCCGGGGCGTTCCCCATGATCGGGCGGGGAAGGCGCGCCGCTCAGCGCCGGCGTGTCTGCGCCCAGGCCTCGGCCATGCGGTCGAGCCGGATCTGCTCCGGCGTGCGGGCAGGGGCGCGCGGGGCGGCCACGGCGCGGTCGAAACCCCAGCTCCGCACCGGGCCGGAATCGACATGCACGAAGCCATGGTCCGGATAGCTGCCGACGCCGCCCCGCCCGAGGCCGCGCGCCGCGTCGCCGAAGGCGGCCAGCCTCGCCTTCGGGATCTGCACGTCGAGCGCCGCGGCGCGAAGGTGCTGGCTGTCGCCCGCGCCATGCACGGCGGCGTTGGTGGCCGGGGTGCGGTAGCCGGAGAGCACGGTGAACGCCTCCATGCGCTCCCGCGTGCCCAGCTCCCACAGGATGTCGATGGCCTTCGGGTCGAAGGGATGGACCGTGCCGGTGCGGGTGTCCGCCAGCACGATCGAGAGTTCCCGCATGGCGCCCGCGTCGAATTCCACCCCGTTGTGATAGGGGCCATCGAAACGGGAGCCGGTGGCGGCGTGGCGCAGCGCGAGCCGACGCTGCGCGAGGGGTGGGCTGGCCCGCCGCCGGGCCGCCGCGTGGGCGAGGCCTGGGGCAACGAGCACAGCCGGGGCCGTGGCGGCCAGGAGAAGGAATCGGCGGCGCATGGGCGCGACCCTAATGAAGGGTTAAGACGCGCGGAAGCACACCTCACGCGATTGGGACCAATTTCAAAACAAACCCGCTGATTTTTCTCAAAAAAGCGATGAAGCCGGAGGCTTTCTCGCCTTCAGAGCAAGCTTTGCATCCGCAGCATGCCCAGCGCCGCCAGGCTGGGGGCATCCTGCAGGACATTGTCGCGCACCATGGCCTCGATCTCGGCCAGGCTGAAGTCGCGGCAGATGAGGTCCTGCTCCGAGACCTCGCGCTCATGGGCACCCTGCGTCAGCCCGGTGGCCAGGAACACATGGCCGCGCTGGTTGGAGATGCCGGCCCCCTGGAAGATCTGCCCGGCGTGCCGCAGGCTGGCGGCGACCAGCCCGGTTTCCTCGCGCAGCTCGGCGGCGGCGAGCGTGGCCAGGTCCGGGCCGTGCTGCTCCTCCCAGGTGCCCATGGGCAGTTCCCACTGCCGCGCGCGGATCGGGTAGCGGTACTGCTCCACCAGCGTGATGCGGCCGTCCTGGAGCGGCACCACCACCACGAAGTCGCTGCGCTCCACCACGCCGTAGAGCCCGTCCGAGCCGTCGCGGCGGCGGATGCGGTCCTCGCGCACCCGCAGCCAGCGGTTCTCGTAGGCGATGCGGCTGCTGAGGGTGGTGATTTCCTCGGTCATCCCGGCGGCCCTCAGCGGCGCGGCGCCAGGCGCCAGTTGCTGGCCCGCAGCTCCTCCACCGCCCCGTCGAAGGAGGCGATGCGGTCCGGACCGGCGGGGTGGGTGGAGAGGCGGCTCGTCTCCGTCCGGCCGGAGAGGCGGGCCAGGGTGAGCAGCATGTCCCGCGCCTCGCCGATGTCGTAGCCGGCGCGGTGCAGGATGGCGGCGCCCAGCACGTCCGCCTCCCGCTCCTGCGCCTTGCTGTAGGAGATGACGCCGAGCTGCGCGCCGACGCCGGAGGCGGTCTGCGCCAGCTGCCCGGTCTCCAGACCTGCATAGGCGCCGGCCAGCGAGGCCAGGATGCCGCCCAGCGCCGCCCCCGCCTGGGCGCGGCTCTGGGTGGAGCGGACATGGTCGGCGGCGTGGTGCGCCATCTCGTGCGCCACGACGAAGGCGATCTCGGCGTCGTTGCGGGCATAATCGGCCACGCCGCGCTGCACGACGATGACGCCCTCGCCGGTGGCGGCGGCATTCAGGTCGGTGCTGGGGTCGTAGACGAAGCGCCATTCGCAGCCGGCGCCGCGGCCGATCTCCTGGCACACCGCGGTGCCGGCCGGCGCCAAGCGCCGCGCCACGCGGGTGATGGCCGCCTTGGCCTCATCCTCGGAGAGGTTGCGACGGCCCGGCGCCGCCCCCTGGCCGATCTCCGACGCCGCCGCCTGCAGCCCCGCCGGCGTCGCCACCGGCACCTCGTAGACGGCCTGCGCGCAGGCGAGCAGCGGCAGGCAGAGCAGCAGCGGGAGGGCAGGGCGCATGGTCATGTCCTTCGGCGGTGTCGGGGAAAGGGAGCAGAGGGGGGCGGAGGAGCCGGGGGCCGGCCGCCGCCTCAGCCGGCGTCGCGGAAGTAGGGCTCGACCGTGCCCTGGAGCTTCATGGTCATCGGGTTGCCCTTGCGGTCCACCGAATTGCCGAGGGTCAGGCGCACCCAGCCCTCGCTGACGCAATACTCGTCCACATTGTTCTTCTCGACGCCCTTGAAGCGGACACCCACGCCGCGCTCGATGGCGGCGGCGTCGTAATGGGGGCTCTTCGGGTTGCTGGAGAGGCGGTCGGGCGGGGTGTCGGTGCTCATGCTGAGGCCTTGTGCTGGGTCGGCGGGCAGGCGCCGCCGCGCGGTGGGTGATACCCAACCGCGCGGCGCTTTGCCAACCGCCCCCAGGAATGGCTCCTGCGCAGGCTCGGGAATGGGCCAGGCCTCAGGTGACCGGGGCGCCGGCCTCCCGTGCCATGGCCACCATGTCGTGCCGGGCCTTCTGCATGTCGTCCAGCGTGCCGAAGGCGTTCATGTAGTGGCCCTTGAAGCCGCGCCGCTCCAGGAGCGCGAACATCGCGCCGAAGTCGAAATCGCCCTGGCCGGGCAGCAGGTGCTGCTCATGCCCGTTGCGGAAGCAGTCGGCCAGCCGCACCTCCGCCACGCGCTCCAGCGGGATGGCATCGACGAAGCCCTCCACCCCGTCCGGCATCAGATGTGCGTGATTGGCGGTGAAGGAGAGCGCGAAGGCCGGCGAGTTGATCCGGTCGTAGTAGTAGCGCCACTCCTCGATGGTGTGCGCCAGGTAGTGCACCTCGGCGTCCTCGGGCTCCTTGTTGAGGTTCTCCAGCAGCAGCAGCGCGCCGCGTTCCTCGGCATGGCCCACCATGCGCTTCAGGCGCTCGAGCCCCGCCTCCATGCGCGGCTTCACGTCGGCGGTGAAGTGGTAGCCCGCATGCACCACGATCCATTCCGCGCCCAGCTTCGGCGCGAGGTCGATATAGGCGCGCATGTAGGCATCCACCGCCTCCGACAGGAAGGGCGAGTATTCCGCCACGTTCACCGCCGAGAGGGTGTGCAGGCCGAGCGTCACGCCGCGCCGCGCCGCCTGCTCGCGGATCGCGGCGGCGCGCGCGTCGTCGAACTCGTTCACCCGGTTGGCGCCGGTGTCGAGCTGGATGTCGATGTAGCGGACCTGGTTCTCGGCCGCCCAGTCGATGGCGTCCTCCAGCCGCAGGCGGCGGCCGATATCGACGCCGATCCGGTCAATCAGCAGCATGGCGTTTCCTTCCCGTTGTGCTGTTCATGGGGCGTGTCGGTGGTCTCCGCCGCCGCGTTGCCCTGCGCGATGGCGGCCAGGTAGCGGGCCCGGCCGGCGCGCGTGTGCGCCTCCGCGTGGCGCCGCGCCGGCTCGGCCTTTCCGGCCAGGATGCTGGCCAGCAGGCGATGGTGTTCGGCATTGGCCACCCGCATGTTGCCGGCGGCGTCGAAGGAGCGGCGGCGCAGCAGCAGCAGCTTGCGCGTGTGCTCCAGATAGACGGCCTGCAGCGGCTGGTTGCCGCAGAGGCCGACGATCTGCTGGTGGAACAGCGCGTTGTCGGTGAAGAAGGCCTCGAGCGCACCCTGTTCCACGGCGTGGTCCATGCGCGCCACCGTCGCGCGCAGCGTGGCGGCCTCCGGGCCGTCGCGCCGGCCCTTCAGCCTCTCGGCCAGCAGCGCGGCGGCATGGCCGAACAGCACCGCGTTCAGCTCGTAGATCTGCGCCGCCTCCTCCATCCCGAGGCTGCGGACGAAGGCGCCGCGGTTGAGGATGACGGTGACGAGGCCATCCTTCTCCAGCGCACGCGCCGCCTCGCGCACCGGGCCGCGGCTGACGCCGAGCTGCGCCGCCAGCGCCACCTCGTTCAGCCGCGCCCCGGGGGGCAGCGCGCCGCTTTCGATCAACCGTTCCAGCGCCGCCTGCACGCTGCGGCCCAGCGGCTGCCGCGCCGCGATGCGCGCCCGCAGCGCCGAGACGCCGCTGTCCTGGCCTTGGGCCTCGCCGGTGGATGCCAGGACCCCGTCCGGGCCGTTGGCCTCTCGCTGCGACATGGGCGCTTCCTCTCCCGCATGATCGGGCGGTGTTTATTGTTTACAGCCTGCATGGGCGGTGACAAGCTTCCTCTCCAGGAGAGGAACGAACCGAGAGCGCGGATCGCCAGCAGGGCGGCCGGTGCCATACGCCGCCCGCCGGTTTCCGGCCCGGCGCCTTTCCCCGACGCGCGTGACCGCATCTGGCATTGCAGCAAGGCCCGGCATTCCATGAACATTCAGTTTTCCCCTGACGCCACCAACAAGATCCTCACCCGCAAGCAGGACGGCATCGGCTGGCTGACCATCAACCAGCCGGAGAAGCGCAACGCCATCTCGCTCGCCATGTGGGACGCGATCGCCGCCGCGGCCGACGACTTCGCCGCAGACGACGCGGTGCGCGTGGTGGTGATGCACGGGGCGGGCGGCAAGGCCTTCGCCTCCGGCGCCGACATCAGCGAGTTCGACCGCGTGCGCGCCGATGCGGCGGCGCAGCAGGAATATGGCCGCCGCAGCGGCGAGGCGCGCCGCAGGCTCGAAGGGCTGCGCAAGCCGCTGATCGCGATGATCCAGGGCTTCTGCATCGGCGGCGGCTACGCCACGGCGCTGATGGCCGATCTGCGCATCGCCTCGGCCGACAGCCGCTTCGGCATTCCCGCCGCGAAGCTCGGCATCGCCTATGGCTATGAGAGCCTCTCGCGGCTGGTGGCGCTGGCGGGGCCGGCCATGGCCAAGGAGATCCTGTTCACCGGCCGCCAGCTCGACGCCGCGGAGGCGCTGGCCTGCGGGCTGATCAACCGCGTGGTGCCGCCCGAGGCGCTGGAGGCCACCGTGACCGAGCTGGCGTTGCAGATCGCGCGCAACGCCCCGCTCTCGGTGGAGGCGTCGAAGGTGGCGATCGACCAGATCGCCGGCGACCCGATGGCGCGTGACAACGCGCTGGTGGAGCGGCTGAACCGCGCCTGCTTCGACAGCGCCGACTACGCCGAGGGCCGCCGCGCCTTCCAGGAGAAGCGGCCGCCGGCCTTCACCGGGCGCTGAACTGTTTCCCCGGCCCAAGGGCCAGGAAGCTGTCGTCCCCGGCCCAAGGGCCGGGAAGCTGTTGTCCCCGGCCCAAGGGCCGGGAAGCTGTTGTCCCCGGCCCAAGGGCCGGGAAGCTGTTGACCCCCGGCCCAAGGGCCGGGCTGGCACCGAGCGGGGCGCGCAAGGCGGACGCAGAGCCGCCACCCCGCCGTGACAAGGGAGGAAATGACGATGATGATCCTGAACAGGCGCCTGATGCTGGGGCTCGCCGCCGGTGGCGCCATGGCGCGCCTCGCCCCCGCGGCGGCGCAGGAGCTGCGGCCGCACGAGAAGGAGCTCTACGAGGCGGCGAAGCGGGAAGGGCAGATCACCTGGTACACCGGCCAGTACCAGGCCGAGCCCTCGCAGGCGATCGGGCGCGGCTTCACCGAGCGCTTCCCCGGCATCACCGTCAACGTGGTGCGCAGCACCTCGCAGGTGGCGTTCCAGCGGCTGGCGCAGGACATGCGCGCCGGCGTCGCGCAATGCGACGTGTTCAGCTCCACCGACCACAGCCACGCCGCCTACCTGAAGCGGCAGGGCCGGCTGATGCCTTACAAGCCGCACAATGCGGAGGGGCTGATCCGCGCCGCCAAGGAGGCGGGCGATCCGGACGGGCACTTCCAGGTCACCTATCTCGGCCTGTTCCTGATGGCGCGGCGCAGTACGGACGTCTCGGAGGCCGAGGCGCCGAAGAGCTGGAAGGAGCTGACCGACCCGAAATGGCGCGGCCGGATCGCCGTCGGCCATCCGGGCTACAGCGGCGCCATCACCTCCTGGTGCCTGGCGATGCGCGAGAAGTACGGCTGGGACTACTTCAAGGCGCTGGAGAAGAACCAGCCGCAGATCGGCCGCTCCAGCGCCGACCCGGTGACGATGCTGAACGCGGGGGAGCGGCAGATCGGCGCCGCCATCCCCTCCGCCACCACGCTGCTGTCCATCTCGCGCGGCAACCCGATCACGCTGATCTATCCGACGGACGGCACGCTGATGGTGCCGGCGCCGAGCGGCGCGCTGAAGGACGCGCCGCACCCGAACGCCGCCAAGCTGTTCATGGAGTTCATGACCAGCCCGACCTACTACGCCGTGACCCGGCCCTTCTTCAGCGAGTCGCTGCGCCCCGAGGTGCCGCCGCCCCCCGGTTCCCGCCCGCTCGACGAGGTGCCGCTGATCACCGCCGATCCCAAGGCGCTGGAACGGGACGGGCAGGAGGTGAAGGAACTCTGGCGCGACACCTTCGGCGTCTGATCTGATGACCCCCCCGGTGCAACGACGCCGGGGCGGACTGCCAAGAAGCAATGAGAGGGAGAGAGACGATGCAAGGGATCAGCCGGCGTGGCCTGTTGGCCAGTGCCGCCATCATCGGCAGCGGCGGCGCCGCGATGCGCGCCGCCGCCCAGGACCTGCCGGCGCATGAGCGCGAGCTGTACGAGGCCGCGAAGCGGGAAGGCCAGGTCACCTGGTATTCCGGCCAGCAGAGCGCCGAGACCTCCGAGGCGGTGGGCCGCGCCTTCGGCGAGCGCTACCCGGGCGTGCATGTCAACGTGGTGCGCAGCACCTCGCAGGTGGCGTTCCAGCGGCTTTCGCAGGACATCCGCGCGGGCGTGGCGCAGTGCGACGTGTTCAGCTCGGTCGACTACAGCCACTCCACCTTCCTCAAGCGGCAGGGGCGGCTGATGGCCTACACCCCGCAGAACGCCGCCGGCCTGCTGGAGTTCGCCCGCAAGGCCGGCGACCCGGACGGCCAGTTCCACGTCTTCTACATCGGCGTGCACCTGCTCTCCCGCCACACCGGGCAGGTGCCGGCGGCGGAGGCGCCGAAGAGCTGGCAGGACCTGCTGGACCCGAAGTGGCGCGGCAAGATGGCGGTGGGACACCCGGGCTTCAGCGGCGCCATCGGCGCCTGGGCCGTGCTGATGCGCAAGATGTATGGCTGGGAGTACTTCACCAAGCTGGAGAAGAACCGGCCGCAGATCGGCCGCTCCAGCATCGACCCGGTGACGGCGCTGAACGCGGGCGAGCGCAGCATCGGCGTCGCCGTGCCCTCGGCCACCGCGCTGCTGTCGATCTCGCGCGGCAATCCGCAGGAGCTGATCTACCCGACCGACGGCACGGTGGTGGTGCCCTCGCCGAGCTGCATCCAGAAGAACGCGCCACACCCGAACGCGGCGAAGCTGTTCATGGAATTCGCCACCGGCCCAGAATACTTCCGTGTCACCCGCAAGTACTTCTCGGAGTCCCTGCGCGGCGACGTGCCGCCGCCCGAGGGCGCGAAGCCGCTCGAATCCATCAAGATCATCATGCCCACGCCGCAGGAGATCGAAACCGGCGTGACGGAGGTGAAGGAACAATGGCGCGACACCTTCGGCATCTGAACACGCACACCAACCGCGAGGGAGAGGCGACCGCATGACGGATTCCGCCGCCATCCTGCCCAAGCCCGCCGCGCTGGAGGCGCGGCGGCCAGGGTTGCTCAGGCGCCTGCGCTACCTGGAGCCCTCCAACCTGCTCTGGGTCCTGCTGGTGGCCACGCTGCTGTTCCTGGTGGCGGTGCCGATCGGCAAGCTGCTGGTCGTCTCCTTCGAGGAGCAGGGCACCGGCGCCTTCACCCTCTCCAACTACGCCACCGCCTATGGCCGCGTGCGCTACCTGGAGGCGCTCGGCAACTCGCTGATGCTGGGCGCGCTCTCCTCCTTCTTCTCGGTGATCTTCGCGGTGCCGATGGCCTGGGCGGTCTCGCGCACCGACATGCCGGGCAAGGGCTTCACCTGGGCGATGGTGATGGGCGCCTTCATCATGCCGCCCTATCTCGGCGCGGTGGGCTGGATCCTGCTGGCGGGGCCGAATTCCGGCTTCCTCAACCAGGCCTGGACCTGGCTGACGGGCATCGAATCGCCGCTGGTCAACGTCTACAGCTTCGCCGGGCTCGCCCTCGTCATCGCGCTGCACTCCTTCCCGCTGATCTTCATCTTCGTGAAGTCGGCGCTCGACCTGATCTCCTCGGAGATGGAGGACGCCGCCAACATCCTCGGCGCCGGCACCTGGACGGCGATGCGCAAGGTGACGCTGCCGCTGGTCTGGCCCGCCGTGCTGGGCGGCATCATCGTGGTGTTCCTGGAGACGGTGGCGCTGTTCGGCACGCCGGCCATCATCGGCATCCCGGCGCGCATCAACGTCGTCACCACACAGCTCTGGCAGTTCTTCGAGTATCCGGTGCGGGTGGAGGTGGCGGCGGCCTACGCCATGCCGCTGCTGCTCATCACCATCGGCATGATCGCGGTGCAGAAGCTGCTGCTGGCGCGCAAGGGCTTCGTCTCGCAGACCGGCAAGGGCGGCGAGCGGCGGCCGATCCGCCTCGGTGGCTGGCGCTGGGCGGTGCTCGGCTACTGCGTGTTCGTCGGCGCTCTCTCGGTGCTGATGCCGCTGGTGGTGCTGCTGCAGGCCTCCTTCGCCAAGGCCTGGGGGCGCGGCCTCTCGCTCGCCAACCTGACGCTGGACAACTACGCCTACCTGCTGTTCCGGCACGAGATGGCGCTCACCTCCATCTGGAACACGCTGTGGTTCTCGGCCGCCTCGGCGACGGCGGCGGTGATCATCGCGGTGCTGGTGGCCTACATCGTGGCGCGGCGGCTGGTGCCCTTCGGCTCGGCGCTGGGCTTCCTGGCCATGGCGCCCTTCGTCATCCCCGGCATCGTCATGGCGATCGGCTTCTACGCCGCCTACGCGGCGCCGCCGGTGGCGCTCTATGGCACGGCGCTGATCATCATCCTGGCCTTCACCGCGCGCTTCCTGCCCATCGCCTTCGCCAACTCCTCCGCCGCGGTGCGCGCCGTGCACCCGGAGATGGAGGAGGCCTCGCGCATCCTGGGCGGCGGGCGGCTGCTGACCATCCGGCGCATCACCGCGCCGCTGATCAGCCGCAGCCTCATCGGCGGCTGGCTGATCGTCTTCATCGTCGCCTCGCGCGAGCTGTCGGCGGCGGTGTTCCTGGTGGGGCCGCGCACGCGCACCATGTCGGTGCTGCTCTACGACCTCAGCGAGGCCGGCAATTTCGAGGTGCTGGCGGCCTTCGGCGGGCTGCTGCTCGCCATCACGCTCATTCTCGTCGCCATCGGCATGAAGCTGGCCGGCCGCGACTTCATGCTGCGGAGGAACTGAGAGACATGCCCCGTCTGACGCTCAAGGGCCTCGGCAAGGCCTATGGCCCGCTCAAGGTGGTGAACGATGTGGACCTGACGCTGGAGGAGGGGGAGTTCGTCTCCCTCCTCGGCCCCTCGGGCTGCGGCAAGACGACGACGCTGCGCATGATCGCGGGCTTCATCGAGCCGACCGAGGGCAGCATCAGCATGAATGGCGAGGTGCTCTCCGCCCCCGGCGCCGTGCTGCCGCCGGAGCGGCGCCGCATGTCGATGATCTTCCAGAGCTACGCCATCTGGCCGAACATGACGGTGGCGGAGAATGTCGGCTTCGGGCTGAAGCTGCAGAAGCTGCCCTCCGCCGAGGTGAAGTCGCGCATCGGCCGCATCCTGGAGGTGGTGAAGATGAGCCACCTGGCGGACCGCTACCCCTCCGAGCTTTCCGGCGGGCAGCAGCAGCGCGTGGCGCTGGCCCGCGCCATCGTGGTGCAGCCCTCCGTGCTGCTGCTCGACGAGCCGCTCTCCAACCTCGACGCCAACCTGCGCGAGGAGATGCGCTTCGAGATCCGCCGCCTGCACGACGAGTTCCGCATCACCACCGTCTATGTCACGCACGACCAGTCGGAGGCGATGGCGACGGCCGACCGCATCGCGGTGATGAATGCCGGGCGCATCGAGCAGGTGGACGCGCCGCACCTGATCTACACGCGGCCGCGCACGCGCTTCGTCGCCGCCTTCATCGGCCGCACCAACCTGCTGGAGGGGCGGCTGGCGAATGGCGAGATCGGGCTGGACGGCTTCGCCCTGCGCGCGGCGCAGCTCGGCGGCGCGCCGCCGGATTCGGCGCGGCCCATCCTGCTCTCCGTGCGGCCGCAGAGCATGGCGCTGCACCGCACCCAGCCCGCCGCGCGCGATGGCTACCCGCTGCTGCCCGCCACCGTCGCCCAGCGCACCTATCTGGGCGAATCCTGGGACTATGTCGTGCACCCGCGGGAGAGCGGGCTGCAGCTGCGCGTGACGGCACCGCCCCTGCAGGTGCACGAGGTGGGCGAGACGGTCTGGCTGGAGTTCGACCCGCAGCAGATCGCCGTGGTCAACTGAAGGGGAGGGCGGTGGCCACCGGGCCGCCGCCATGGCCTTCTGCGCCGATGGACGAGCTCACCTTCCTCACGCGGCTGCACCGGCCCGGCCTGATCGTCGATGTCGGTGCGCATGACGGGCTGCTGACCCTGCCGCTGGCGCGGCTGCCGGGCGTGCGGGTGCTGGCCTTCGAGCCCCTGCCGCAGGCCCATGCGCGCCTCGCGCGCGCCTGCGCCGGGCTCGGCAACGTCACGCTGCGGCGGGAGGCGCTCTCCGACGCCCCCGGCACGCTGGAGCTGGCGCTGCCGGTGCTGGACGGCGTGCCGCAGGAGCAGTGGGCCTCCACCGTGAAATCCTACGCCGGCTATGGCGCGCGCATCGGCACGCAGCGCGTCGCGGTGCCCGCCATCACGCTGGACAGCCTGGCGCTGGCGGAGATGGCCGCGCTCAAGATCGACGCCGAGGGCGCCGAGTACGAGGTGCTGCGCGGCGCGCGGCAGACGCTGCGCCGCTGCCGCCCCCTGCTGACGCTGGAGCTGGAGGAACGGCATCGTGAAGGCGCGACCTGGGCGGTGCCGGCCTTCCTCGACGGGCTGGATTACCACACGGCCTTCCATCTGGATGGCGCCTGGCACCCCATCGCGGCGCTGGACCGGCCCCGCATGCACCGCGCCAGCCCTGATCCTTCGGTCTTCGGCGCGGCCTCGGAGCAGTACGTGTTCACCTTCTTCGCCTGGCCCCGCGAGCGGGATGCCGAGGTCCGCGCCCGTGTGACGACTGCGTAACAGCCTGGCCGAAAAAGAAACCGCCTCCGCTTCTGGCCGTTTTCCTGCGCGGACGAAGAAGGAGAAACGCCAATGGCTATCATCCAGGGCACTGAGGGCAACGACGACCTCGTTTCCCCCAATTCGCGCGAGAACGACATCATCGTCGCGCTCGGGGGCAATGACCGTGTCGAGGCCCGTGGCGGCGATGACCTGATCTACCCGGGCCTCGGCAATGACCGCATCGAGGGCGGCGATGGCCGGGACACCGTCCGCGTCGGCGGCGATATCGCCCAGTGGGAGGTCTACCGCTACGAGGATGAAGGCATCCTGCGCGGCCCTGAGGGAGTGAAGAGCCTTCTGGACGTCGAGGGGCTGGAATTCGCCGACAATCCCGGCACCTATGAGCTCGACGATTTCAACGAATTCTTCGCCTACACCTATCTGGCGTCGAATCTGGACGTGGCCGACGCGCTGGGCGTGAACCCGGACGCGGCGTGGGACCACTTCCGCGATTTCGGCTCCGTCGAGGGCCGCCAGCTCAGCTTTGACGGCAATGCCTATCTGGCCGCCAACCCGGATGTACTGGCGAACGAGGATTTCGGCGCCAATTCCGACCAGGGCGGCGCGCGCCACTACCTGGCCGCCGGCCGCGCCGAGGGCCGCCCGACCGACTTCGCGGGTCTCTCCTACATCGCCAGCCACGAGGATCTGATCAGCGCCTTCGGCGTGAATGAGGCGCTCGGCACGGAGCACTATGTGCAGAACGGCTTCAATGAGGGCCGGGCCATCAGCTTCGACGGCCTCGACTACGTCGCCAGCTACGGCGACCTGATCGATGCCTTCAAGGGCGCCGGTGGCGCGATGGCGATCGAGGATGCGGGCGCGGCCCACTACATCCAGAATGGCCGCGCCGAGGAGCGTACCGTCGGCTTCGACGGGCTGCAGTATGTGGCCAGCCACACCGACCTGATCGAGGCCTTCCGCGGCGGCAATGGCGCCGAGGCCTATGCCGATGCCGGTGCGCTGCACTACATCCAGAACGGCTACGCCGAGGAGCGCGTGGTCGACCAGTTCAACGAGGCGAGCTACGCCGCTGCGAACATGGACCTGGCCTCGGCGGGCGTGACCTCGGCCGATGCCCTGGCGGCCCACTGGATCCAGTACGGCCTCGCCGAGGGCCGGACCGGCGCCTACGATCCGGTCGTCGCCTGACGCGGACAGGGAGAGCCCGGGCCGGGCTCTTCCGCACCGGGCCGGCATCCTTGCGATGCCGGCCTTTTTCATGCCTGCGCGGCATCCCCTCTCTCGCCTTCCGGCGCGTGGCGGGTATAGCGGAAGACATGATCCAGCCTCGCACCGCCCCCGCCGCACCGCCGCATCGCCGGCTGGCGGCCGCCATCGCCGAGCTGCACCGCAGCCTGCTGAACGCCCAGGCCTCCGGCTCCGCCGCGGCCGGCAATCCCTATGCCCTGCTGCAAGCGGTGATGCACGACCCCGCCTTCCTCTGGCTGCGCCGGCTGAGTGACCTGATCCTGGCCATCGACGAGGCCGGCGCGAAGGGCGCCACCCCTTCGCCGGAGGCGATGCAGGGCTTCCTGTCCCGCGCCACCGGCCTGGTGGAGGAGGGCGATGGCGAGGCGGCGGAGATCCGGCAGAAGATGGGCGGCTTCCTGCTGCGCCCGGACGTGGCCGCCGCGCATGCGAAGCTGCGGGCCGTGCTGGCCGAGCTGCGCGCCCAGCGGCCGCACTGAGCCGCGCGCCATGCGGCAGCACAGCCACCGCCTGGAGGTCGCCACCCGCGGGCGCGGCCTGCGCGACATCACCGCGCCGCTCTGCGGCTGGGTGGCGGAATGCGGCATCGGCACCGGCCTGCTGACAATCTGGTGCCGCCATACCTCCGCCTCGCTGCTGGTGCAGGAAAATGCCTCGCCCGAGGTGCTGCAGGACCTGGAGGATTTCCTCGGCCGCCTGGTGCCGGATGGCGATGCCATGGCCTACCGGCATGACGAGGAGGGGCCGGACGACATGCCCGCCCATCTGCGGGCCGTGCTGACCCAGACGCAGCTTTCCATCCCCGTGCTGGAGGGGAAGCCGGTGCTGGGCCGCTGGCAGGCCGTCTATCTCTGCGAGCACCGCACCCGGCCGCACCGGCGGGAGCTGGTGCTGCACCTGCTGGGCACCCCCGCCGGCTGACGGCCGGGCCTCAGCCCGGCGGCAAGCGGCGCGGTGGCGGCCTGTCCGGCGAGGGCATGTCCAGCGGGGGGCTGTCGAGCGGGCGGTCCAGGTGCTCGCGCAGCAGCCGCATGTTGCGCAGATTGGCGCGGTAGAACACGTCCCCCGCCCAGCCGACCACCGGCACCGCGCTGATCAGCGTGTCGAGGCCGAGATGGCCCAGCATCCGCAGCAGCGTGGGCAACGGCACGCCGAGCCGCCGCGCCTCCCACAGCAGGTAGACCGACACCCCCTTGGAGGCCAGCAAACCCAGGCCGGGCACCAGATTCAGCACCGGATCGGCGCCGAAGCGGATGTTGGTGAGGGGAAGGCGCCAGCGGCTGTCCAGCAGGCGGGCGACGGCCTCCAGGCGGCGGCGGGTGGCATCGGTGTCGGCGTCTGTGCGAGGTGGCATGGCAGGGGCCTTGGCAGCGTCTGGAGAGGGAACGCGGGGGCAGGGCAGGCGTTCCGTCCCCTCCCGCCGGTGGCGATGCACGCCGGGGCTGTGGCGGAGTGCGCTGCCACCCCTTTCCCGCGTGCGTGATCGTTCGAACAAAAGAAGAACATTGCCCCGCTCCCGACCGCATGGCACACCAAGGCAGGACGGGAGGAGGGCATGGAAAATCTGGCGCGCTGGACCCTGGCCCAGACTTTTGGACTGCTGGGCACACTGGCGGTGATCTTCCGCGACAATTACCGCTCTCCCCTGCCGGTGCTGGAGCTGGGCGAAATGCTCGTGCGCTTCGGCCCGCAGGCCTCGGCGCTGGGGCTGCTGCTGGCGCTGTGGCCGGTCTCGGACCTGGTGTTCCGCGCCTGCGCACCGGACCGTGCCTGGCAGTGCGCGGGGGCCTTCAACCGCTGGGCGGTGGCGCTGCTGCTGTTCTTCCTCTGCGCCCATGCGGCGGTGCTGGGGCTGGTGGCGATGTCGGACCCCGCCCTGCTGGCGCGCGCCGTGCGCCCGGCGCTGCGGAGCGCCTATGGGGCGGCGCTGCTGGCCACCGCGCTGCTGTCCCTGGCTTATGTGCTGAGGCTGGAATTCACACTGTGGAAGGCGCATGATCAGGCGATGAGGAACGATCGCCAAGGCTGAGCATGGGGGGGCAGGACATCCTCGCCGCCCTGATCTGGGGTGCCAGCCTGCTCGGTATCGGGCTGGGCGGCTACGGGGTGGCGCGCTACGGGCTGGGCCTCTGGCGTATCTCGCGCGGCCGCCGCCGGCGCTGAGGCGCGCCTCAGTCCCGCCGCCGCCGGCCGATCAGCCGCGCCACCAGCATCAGCATGCCACCGGCGACGATGAGGCCGGCCGTGCCCGGGCTTTGCTCCACCGTCTCCATCAGCATGGCCGGGATCCAGAGCAGGGTGTCCCAGCCCAGCACATGAGCGGCGATGCCCAGCGCCACCAGCAGGCTGCCCAGAAACCAGAGCTGTGACGCCATCCGTCCGTGTTCCGCCTGATCCGTGCGGCGGCCGGCCGGCACCATGCCGGGCCGTGCCGTGCCGCCTGAAGGGCGGAGATCGTGCTTCGCGGCCCCGCCGGCAAGGGGGGCGGCGGGGAGGGGGCGCGGCGGCCCCCTCCCGGATTCAGTTGAGGAATTCCGGCGAGACCAGGCTCGGCAGGAACAGCACCAGCCCGGGCCAGGCGATGATCAGCAGCAGCACCGCCAGCATCGGCATCAGCATGATGAAGGTGTCCTTCAGCGCATCTGCCATGCGCATCCCCGCCACCGAGCAGGCGATCATCAGGCAGAGGCCATAGGGCGGCGTGACCAGCCCGAAGGCCAGCGAGACGATGCCGATCATGGCAAACTGCACCGGGTCGATGCCGACCGAGACGGTGAGCGGCTGCAGGATGCTGCCGACGATGATGATGGCCGGGATGGCATCGAGGAAGCACCCCGTGATCAGGAACACCGCGGCGATGAACAGGCCCACCCCGAGCGGCCCCATGCCCCAGGCCTCGACGCCGGCCAGCAGCACCTTCGGGATCTCGTAATAGGCCAGCAGCCAGCCGAAGGCGCTGGCGGTGCCGACGCAGAACAGCGCCACGGCCGCCAGCCGCCCGGAATCGAGCAGCGCCGCCCACAGCCCCTTCATGTCCATCTCGCGGTAGACCAGCAGCGAGAGGGCGCCGGCGTAGAGCACCGCAATGCAGGCGGATTCCGTGGCGGTGAACCAGCCGAACAGCTTGCCGCCGATGATGATGAAGGGCGTGGTGAGCGCCGGCAGCGCCACGAACAGCGCCACGCCCAGCTCCCGCAGGGTGGAGCGCGGATAGGTCGGGTAGCCGCGCAGCTTGGCGTAGGTGTGCACCGTGGCCATCTGCACCCCCGCGATCAGCAGCCCCGGCACCACGCCCGCCAGGAACAGCGCGCCGATCGAGACGCTGAGCACGCCGCCCCAGACGATCATCAGGATCGAGGGCGGGATGATGACGGCGAGCACCGCCGAGACGGCGGTGATGGCGACGGAGAAGCTGTCGTCATACCCCTCCTTGCGCTGCGCCTCGATGAAGATCTTGCCCTGGCTGGCGGCATCGGCGGTGGAGCTGCCGGAGATGCCGGCGAAGAAGAAGGAGAGCACCACGTTGATCTGCGCCAGCCCGCCGGGGAAGTGCCCGACCAGCGCCCGCGCCAGCCGCATCAGCCGGTCGGTGATGCCGCCGACATTCATCAGGTTGGCGGTGAGCAGGAAGAAGGGCACCGCCAGCAGGATGAAGCTGTTGTAGGCGTTGAAGGTCTCCTGCACCATCAGCGCGGGGGAGAGGTGCGGCTCGATCAGCATGATCGGCAGGCAGGCGAGGCCGAGGCAGAAGGCCACCGGCACGCGCAGCGCCATCAGCCCGAAGAACACCCCGAACATCAGCGCCGCCGCCGTGCCGGAGGAGAGGACGGCCCCGTTCATGCGTCCCGCCTCCGCAGCAGCAGCGCCGCGTCGGCCATGCGCAGCCCCATGAACAGCAGCCAGGAAGCACCGGCCACCGGCCAGGCCATATGGATCAGCCAGAGCGGCAACTCCGCCATCTCGCTGATGCGGTAGAAGGCGAACTCGGTGAACTCCCAGCCCCAGACCAGGAACACCCCGGCCATCACCAGCACGAAGCTGCCGGAGACCAGCTCCATCAGCGCCGTCGCGCGCGGGGAGAGGACGGGGAACACGTCGACGATGAAGTGCGTGCCCTCGCGCACCGCCAGGATGGCGCCCAGCATCACCATCCAGACCAGCGCGAAGCGCGCCATCTCCTCCGTCCAGATGTAGTGCGGGATGACAGCGGTGTAGCGCGAGAACACCTGCAGCGTGACAGGGAACAGCAGCACCAGCACGCTGAGGCCGAGCAGCCCCCGCAGCAGCGCCGCATAGGCGTCGGCGAGGCGCCGCAGCGGCCCCGCCCGTTGTGGTTCAGTCATCGTTTCGTCCAGCTAAAGGGCTAGGGTCGCTGCGGCCTGTCCCTCAGCTCGTCACCTCGGCGATGCGGCGCAGGATGGCCTCCGCGTCGATCTCCTTGGCGTAGGTGGCCAGCACCGGCGACACCTTCTGCTGCAGCGCGTCGCGGTCGGTGAAGGGCACGCGCTTCAGCCGCCCCGCGGCTTCCAGCGCGGCGATCTTCTGCCCGTCCTCGGTGGATTCGATCTGCCGCCCATAGGCCGCGGCCTCCGGCCCGGCGCGGCGGATGGCCGCCTGCAGGTCGGCCGGCAGCCGCGCGAAGGTGACGGCGGAGAAGCAGAGCGGGCGGATGGTGATGGCGTGCTGCGTCATCGAGAGGTGCGGCGCCACCTCGTAGAAGCGCATCTGCTCGACGCCCGCCGCCTCGTTCTCGCCCGCCTCGATGACGTTGTTCTGGATGGCGTTGTAGACCTCGTTGTAGGCGATGACGGTGGGGGACATGCCGGCCGCGGCGAAGGTGCGGCTCCAGATCGGCGCGCCCTGCACCCGCACCTTCATGCCGCGCAGCGCCTCCAGGTTGCCGGCCGGGCGGCTGGCGAAGATGTTGCGCACGCCGCCGCCGGCATAGCCCACCAGCATCACCCGCGCCCGCTTCTCCACCTCCTCGGCGATCGGCTTCAGCATGTCCTGCTCCAGCACCTTGTTCCAGTGCGGCAGGTCGCGGAACAGGAAGGGCGCGTCGATGAAGGGTGCTGCGCGGGAGAAGGTGGACATGTGCGCCGGCGAGACGATGCCGTAATCCACCGCGCGGCCCTGCGCCATGTACTCGAAGTACTGCTTCTCCAGCCCCAGGCTGCTGTTCTTGTGCAGGATGAAGTTGATGGGCTTGCCGTAATACTGCTTCACCAGCTCCTCGAACCGGACGATGCAGCGGGTGAAGGCGTGCTCGTCGTTGAACTGCGACGCGCCGTTCAGGGTGATGGCCTGGGCCTGGGCCCGCCCGGTGATGGCGAAGCCCGTGACCCCCCCCGCGACTCCCAGCGTGGCGCCAAGCAGCGTCCTGCGATCCATGGTCGTTCTCCCATATTATCAGATGGCCATACGTCCGATGGCCTGCGACGCAGACTAGACCGGTGACAAAGGAAAACAAAACCGCAGAAATGCGGGGCTGGGCGTCCCGCGCCGGCCGCCCCGGCGCCGGGGCAGGGGCCGGCGGGCAAAATCGAGGCACCGGCCGCGGCCACGGGCGGGGGGAGCCGGTCTAGTCTGCGCCGGTCGCTCCCCGGGTTGTCGAGGCCGCACCTTGCGTCTGCTCCTGCCCTTCAAGGTCCAGGCTTCCAGGTTGCACGGCGTGGCCGGGAGCCTGCCCCTGCGCATGGCCGCCTTCGGCATGCTGGCCTGCCTGGCGCTGCTCGGGGTCGAGACCCTGAACAGCGTCCGCGCCCGTGCCGAGCAGCTGCAGAAGGCCGAGGCCTCGGTCACCAGCCTGGCCCGCGCGCTGGTGCAGCATGCCGATGACATGCTGAGCCTGGCGGATGTCATGCTGGTCAGCCTCGTGGAGACCGCCCGGAGCGAGGGCCTGCAGCTTCCGGCCCTCGGCCGGCTGAACCTGTTGCTGGAGCGACGGGCCACCATGCTGCAGCGGGGCCTGCGCTTCTCCATCCACGGCCCGGACGGCGCCCTGCTCGCCACGTCCCATCCCGGCGCCGATGCCGGCCCGGCGGAGCGCGACGAATTCCTCCACCAGGGTGCGGCGGGCGGCGGCGTGGCCTATCTGGGCCTGCCCGTGCGCGACCGCGCGTCGGGCGCGTGGATGCTCACCCTCTCGCGCCGGATCGAAGGCCCCGATGGCAGCCTGGCCGGGGTGGCCGTCGCCACCATCGAGACGGCCCATTTCGTCGCGCACTACGCGTGGCTCGGCCTGGGGCCGCAGAGCACCGTCGCCCTGTTCCGCGACGACGGCACCGTGCTGGTCCGCCATCCGCCGCACGACGACCTGATCGGCCGCCGCAGGCTGCGGCAGGACATCCTGCAATCCGGGAAGGACGGGCCGGAGAAGCCGGACCGCTACATCTCGCCGGTCGACGGCGTGAAGCGCATCGGCGCCTTCCACCGGGCCGAGAACCATCCGATCCTGCTGGTGGTCTCGCTCTCCGTCGAGAACGTGCTGACGGGCTGGCGGAACGATCTGGCGAAGCGGGCCATGATCACCGGCGGGCTGATCCTGCTGCTCGCCTTTCTCGGCGTCCGGCTGACCCGCAGCGCCCTGGAGCGGCACCGTGTGGCCCAGGCCCTGGCGGAAAGCGAGGCCAGCTTCCGGTCGCTGGCGGAGAATTCGAGCGATGTGGCGATGCGGGTCGATATGCAGTGCATCATCCGCTATGTCTCGCCGGGCATCCAGCCCTGGCTGGGCTGGCAGCCGCAGCAGATCGCCGGGCAGTTCATGCCCAACCTCGTGGCCGCCGAGGACCGCGGCACCATACAGGCCACACTGCTGCGGATGGTCTCGGAGGGGCTGCCGCCAACCCGGCACACCCTCCGCCTGCACCGGCGCGACGGTGCGCTGGTCTGGGCCGAACTGGCGCTGCACCCCATGCGCGACCCCCGCACCGGCCGGCCCGACGGCGCCGTGATCGTCGCCCGGGACATCGGCGAGCACAAGGCGCGGGAGGCGCAGCTGCATCGGTTGGCCAGCACCGACGGCCTGACCGGCCTCGCCAACCGCCGGGCCTTCGACGAGACGCTGGAGCGCGAGTGGCGGCGCATGGTGCGCGGCGACGGCGCCCTGTCGCTCCTGCTGCTGGACGTGGACCGCTTCAAGCCGTTCAACGACCGCCATGGCCATCCGCAGGGCGATTGCTGCCTGAAGGCGGTGGCGGACGCGCTGTCCACCCTGGCGCGCCGCCCGGCCGACCTCGCCGCACGCTATGGCGGGGAGGAGATGGTGCTCCTCCTGCCGGACACGGACAGCGCCGGCGCGGCCCGCATGGCCGAGGCGGCGCGCGCCGCCATCGAGGGGCTGCAATGGCCGCATGAGGACAACACGCCGTTCCGGGTGGTGACGGTCAGCATCGGCGTTGCCACGGCCAGCCATGGCAGCGGCCTGATGGCCGCCGAGCAACTGGTCAAGGCGGCGGACGGCGCCCTCTACCACGCCAAGCGGAATGGCCGGAATCGCATCGTCCTGGCCGAGGCGCTGGCGGAGCGGCCGGCCCTGCCGGCGGGCGGGATGGAAGACTGGCCGCCCCCCACCCGGGCCGGGCAGCCCGGCCAGCCGGAGCGCGGCTGAGCCGGGCATGCGAGGCCGGGCATGCGAGGCCGGGCCGCCGCCCGCGGATCAGGCCGGCGGCGCGACCGCGTGGACGGGCCTGCCGGTCGCCGCGAAGCTGGACAGGTTCTCCAGCGTGGTGTGGGCGATGGCCTGCATCGCCTCGGCGGTGAAGAAGGCCTGGTGGCCGGTGATCAGCACGTTCGGGAAGGTGAGCAGCCGGGCGAAGACATCGTCCTGCAGGATCTGGTCCGACAGATCCTCGAAGAACAGGTCGCTCTCCTCCTCGTACACGTCGAGGCCCAGATGGCCGATCGCCCCGTTCTTCAGCCCCTCGATCAGCGCCCGCGCATCGACCAGCGCGCCGCGCCCCGTGTTGATGAGCATGACGCCATGCTTCATGCGGGCGATGGCCGCATGGTCGATCAGGTGGCGGGTGTCCGGCGTCAGCGGGCAGTGCAGCGACACGATGTCGGACTCCGCCAGCAGCGTCTCGAGCGGCGCCACCGTCGCGCCGATCGCCGCCAGCTCGGGGGAGGGGTAGGGGTCGTGCACCAGCACGCGGCAGCCGAATCCGGCCATGATCCGCGCGACGGCGAGGCCGATCTTGCCGGCCCCGACGATGCCGGCCGTGCGGCCGCGAAGGTCGAAGCCCAGCAGCCCCTCCAGCGCGAAGTTCCCCTCCCGCACCCGCGCATAGGCGCGGTGGATCTTGCGGTTGAGCGATAGGATCAGCGCCACGGTGTGCTCGGCCACGGCATGCGGCGAATAGGCCGGCACGCGCGCCACGGCGAGGCCGAGCGAAGCGGCCGCGGCGAGGTCGACATGGTTGAACCCGGCGCTGCGCAGCGCGACCAGCCTTGTGCCGCCGGAGGCCAGGGCTTCCAGCGCCGGGCGGTCCAGCTCGTCATTGACGAAGGCGCACACGGCCTCGGCGCCGGCCGCGAGGGTGGCGCTGTCGCGCGTCAGCCGCGCCTCCAGGTAGCGCAGCGCGTGGGGCTGGCCTGCCGCCGCATTGGCGGCGTCGAGGAACCGGCGGTCATAGGATTTGGTGCTGAAGACCGCGACCTGCATGGTGTCCTCCGTCTTGCCGGGATGGCGGGCACAGCGTCGCAAATCCGGCGGCCCGGCGCACCCCTTCTGCGCCGGGCGGGGGAGGCCTAGGCCGCTCCGGCTGCGCGCGGTATCTCGTCAGACGGCCATGGGCGAGGGCCGCCGGCGGAACAGCCGCCCTGCGGCGGGCCGACAGGGAGTGAAAACGATCTTGAGAATGCCGCTATGGGCCAGCGCCCTTGCCGCGACGCTGATTGTCCAGACCGTGAGCTCCTTCGCCAGCCTTGTCGTTCCGCTGCTCGGCCCGCCCCTCATGGCCCGCGCCGGCCTGCCGCCGGAGAGCATCGGCCTCGTCTCCGCCATGACCTCGGTCGGCATCTGCTGGAGCCTGGCCTGTGGCGGGCCGATGCTCGGCCATCACGGGCCGGTCCGGACGTTGCAGATCGGCCTCGCCTGCATGGTGGCCGGGCTGTTCGTGCTGTCGCAGCCGCTCGGCCTGCTGGGGCTGCTGGGTGCCCTGGCGATCGGGTTCGGCCTGGGGCCGAACACGCCGGCGGGCAGCCAGATCCTGATGCGCACGGCTCCGCCCCGGCACCGCACGCTGATCTTCTCGATCAAGCAGGCGGGCGTTCCGTTGGGCGGCGCGCTGGCCGGGCTGGTGGTGGCGCCCCTGGTGCTGCGGTACGGGCTGCCCGCCACCCTGGGCGTCGTCATCGGCGTGATCCTGCTCACTCTCCTGGTGGTGCAGCCCTTCCGCCGCCGGCTGGACGAGCCGCGTGGCGCGGGGCATCCGGGCTGGGCGCGCGCGCTGGTCTCCCCGGCGGGGATGCTCGGCTCCATCGGCGTGCTGCGCGCGCATTCCTCCCTGCCGATGCTGACGGCCCTGGGCGCCTCCTTCTCGATGACGCAGTCCTGCCTGACGGCCTTCACCGCGACCTACGCGGTGACCCGCCACGGCGCCTCCCTGGCCGAGGCCGGGCTGATCGTCGCCCTGATGCAGGGGGCCAGCATGGTGGGGCGGATCGTCATGGGCTGGGTGGCGGACCGCATGGGGCAGGCGATGCGGCTGCTGGTCCTGCAGGCCGGGGCCTCCGCCCTGGCGGTGGGGCTGCTGGTCGTGGCCGGCGGCCAGGGCGCCTGGGCGCTGTATGGCTGCGCGGCACTGGCGGGGCTGACCGCCATCGGCTGGAACGGCGTGCACATCGCGGAGCTGGCCCGCGTCGCGCCCCTGCACCAGGTGAGCGACGTGACCTCCGCCGCCAGCCTCTTCGGCTTCATCGGGTCGATCTTCGGGCCGCTGCTCTTCACCCTGCTGGTCAGCTGGAGCGGCAGCTATGGCCTGGCGTTCCTCTTCATGGCGGTCCAGCTCGCGGGCTTCGGGCTCGCTGGCGCCGCCTTCCTCTGGCGGGGTGCGGGCGGGCATGGCGCAGGCGGGCGGGCGGACGACGAGGCCCGCTGAGGGCCCGCGCGTTTCCCTCAGCCCGGGCCCGCCTCGTGGCGCAACTGCTGCTCCCGCAGGAAGATGAAGAGGCCAGCGCCGATGATGATGGCGGCCCCGGCCAGGGTTAGCGGCCCGATCACCTCGCCGAAGAAGAGGTAGCCGAACAGCATGCCCCACAGGATCAGCGTGTACTGGTAGGGCACCACCACTGAGGCCGGCGCCATCCGCAACGCCTGGTTCACGCAGAGATTGCCGGCGAGCGAGCCGATGCCGAGGAACAGCATCAGCACCAGGTCGATGGCGCCGGGCGGCGTCCAGCCCTGTGCCAGCACCAGCACGGCGCCGAAGAGCAGGGCGGCCAACAGCTGCGCCGTCATCAGCACCGTGCCGCGCGTGCCGGCCAGCTTGCGGGTGGCGACCAGGAAGCAGGCATAGCTGAAGCTGCCCGCCAGGGCGCAGGCCGCGCCGAGGGAGAGCGAGTCCGGCGAGGGATGCAGCGCCAGCACCACGCCGCCGAAGCCCACCGTCACGGCCGTCCACCGGCGCCAGCCCACCCGCTCGCCCAGCAGGAAGGGGGAGAGGGCGGTCACGTAGATCGGGCCGGCCATGTAGTAGGTCATGACCTCCGCGAGCGGCAGCGCGACGAGGGCCCAGAAGAACAGCGAGGTCTCCAGCGTCGAGAACAGCACGCGGAGCAGCTGCAGCCCGGGCCGCGGCGGCCGCAGGAAGGCGTGCGGACCGGTGCGGTAAATGAAGGGCGCCATGACGCAGAGCCCGGCGATGCTGCGCACCAGCAGCAGCTGGCCGACCGTGTAGGCCCCCACCAGCCATTTGCCCAGCGTGTCGTTGACGGCGAAGAGCAGCACGCCCAGCAGCATCATGGCGATGCCGCCGGCGGCGCCCGTGGGCATCAGGCCCAGGCGCAGGAATGCGGACACGGCGATAGACCCAACCCCTTGTGGCGCTTCTCGCCCGGAATGGGGGGCGCCGCCCCGCAGCAGTAGCCAGAGCCGGCCGCGCTGCAAAGGCCGCGCCGCGCGAGGGGCGCCGGCAGGCTTGCGCCGGGCCGCCCGCTATCCGCATCATGCGGCGCAAGCGCCCGCGCCATGACGGGCGGCATGGAGGATCGGATGAGGATGTTCACCCGCCGCGGCCTGATGGCCGCCAGCGCCACCCTGCCTGCGCTTTCCGCCCTGCCGGCGCGGCCCCGCGCCCAGGGCGCCGCGCCGACGCTGCGTATCGGCGTGCTGGCCGATTTCTCCGGCCCCTACCGGGATACCTCCGGCCCCACCTCGGTGGTCTGCGCGCGGCAGGCGGTGGCGGATCTCGGCCTGGATACGCGTGGCATCAAGGTGGAGATCCTGCAGGCCGACCACCAGAACAAGGCCGATGTGGGCCTTGGCATCGCGCGCCGCTGGTTCGACCAGGACGGGGTGGATGCGATCACGGAGGTGAACAACAGCGCGGTCGCCCTCGCCGTGGCCAACCTGGCGCAGGAGAAGGACAAGGTGGTGCTGGCCTCCGGCCCGGCCAGCGCCGTGCTGACGGGCGAGCGCTGCACCAGCAACCTGGTGCACTGGACCTACGACACCTGGATGTGCGCCAACGTGGTGGGCAAGGCCTCGGTCCGGGCGGGCAACGACAGCTTCTTCTTCCTGACCGCCGACTACAGCTTCGGCCACCAGCTCGAGCGCGACACCACGGCGGCGGTGCAGGGCGCCGGCGGCAAGGTGCTGGGCGGCGTGCGCTTTCCCTTCCCCGGCACCGCCGACTTCTCCTCCTTCCTGGTGCAGGCGCAGAGCTCGCGCGCCAAGGTGGTCGCCATGGCCACGGCCGGCGCGGACACGGTGAACTGCATGAAGCAGGCGCAGGAATTCGGCCTGACGCGGCGGCAGAAGATGCTCGCCCTGATCGCCTTCATTTGCGACATCCACGCCATGGGCCTGCCCGCCGCGCAGGGCCTGCTGCTGAACGAGACCTTCTACTGGGACCTGAACGACCGCACCCGCGCCTTCCTCGGCCGCGTGCGCGACAAGACGCCCACCAACTGGCCCAACCAGGAGCATGCCGGCACCTATTCCGCCGTGCTGCACTACCTGAAGGCCGTGGCCGATATGGGCCCCGACGCGGCGCGCGCCTCCGGCCGGGCTGTGGTGGAGCGGATGAAGGCCATGCCCACCGATGACGATTGCTTCGGCCCCGGGACGCTGCGCGCCGATGGGCGCAAGATCCATCCGGCGCATCTGTTCGAGGTGAAGCGCCCGGAGGAGAGCCGGGGGCCGTGGGATTACTACAAGCTCGTCGGCACTGTGCCGGCGGCGGAAGCCTTCCGCCCGATGGGCGAGGGCAACTGCCCGCTCGTCCGCAGCTGAAGGACATCGCGGGTGCCCTGGCGCCGGGTCCGGCGCGGGGCGGAAGATCCCCGACAGGCCCGGCGGCACGGCCGCCGGGATGCCTGAACAGGCACCCGGGCCTGATGGCCGCATCCCGATATATCATATCTTGCACGGGAAGACCGATGGCCTAGGATGTTCCGCGAGCGGGCCAGAACAGCCGACAAGCCGCTCCGGCAGACAGGAGGCGCCCATGGTCGATCCGAACATTTCCCGCCGTGCCCTGCTCGCGGCCGGAGCCCTTGCCGTGCCGGCGGTCCTCGGCACGCCACGCCCGGCGCGGGCGGCCGGCGCCATCACCGTGATGCTGGAATCCGAGGTGGTGGTGCTGGACCCGCACGCGACCACCGCCGCCATTACCCGCAGCTTCGGCTACCACGTGTTCGACACGCTGTTCGCGCAGGATTCCAAGGGGACGATCCGGCCGCAGATGGCGGAAGGGCACGAGGTCTCGGCCGATGGGCTGGAATGGCGCTTCACCCTGCGGGACGGGCTCGCCTTCCATGACGGTGCGCCGGTCACGGCCGCCGATTGCGTCGCCTCGCTGCGCCGCTGGACGGTGCGCGACAGCCTCGGCCGCATGCTGCTGGCGGCGATGCGGGAGATGCGGGCGGAGGATGCGCGCCGCTTCTCCATCGCGCTGAAGGAGCCGTTCCCGCTGATGCTGGAGGTGTTGGGCAAGCCCAACGCGCCGGTGCCCTTCATCATGCCCGCGCGCATCCTGCCCGAGGGCGACGCGCGCATCACCGAGATCACCGGCTCCGGCCCCTTCAGCTTCGTGCGCGAGCAGTGGCGCACCGGCGACCGCATGGTGCTGCGGCGCAACGCGCGCTACGTGCCGCGCGACGAGCCGGCCGATTTCCTGGCGGGCGGCAAGGTGGTGAAGCTCGACGAGCTGGTGCTCAAGACCATGCCGGACGACACCACCGGCGTGAATGCGCTGATCGCCGGCGAGATCGACTACATGCAGTACCTTCCCTTCGACTTCCTCGGCGTCCTCGGCCGCAACCGGGATCTGCGGCTGATGGAGCTGAAGGGCATCGACATGTTCCAGGGCAATTTCCGCCTCAACCACGCCAGCGGCCCCTTCGCCGACCCCGCGGTGCGCCAGGTGATGTGGAAGCTGGTGGACCAGAAGCAGGTGCTGGACGCCATCGGCATCCCGCCGCGGTTCCGGGTGGAGAACTGCCGCTCCTTCTGGATGTGCGACGCGCCGCTGGAGACCGCCGCCGGCAGCGATGTGGCGCGCTTCGACCCGGAGGCCGCGAAGCAGGCGCTGGCCCGCACCGGCTACAAGGGCGAGCCGGTGGTGATGCTGGAGGTCTCCGGCTCCATCTCGCAGACCGCCGGGCATGTGCTGGCCGAGAACATGAAGAAGGCCGGCTTCACCGTGGACGAGCAGGTGATGGACTGGGGCACGGTGCTGGCACGCCGCGCCAAGCCCGATGGCTGGAGCCTGTTCCCTGTCTACGCCAACGGCGTGGACATGGTCTCGCCGCTGAACCACTTCTATGTCGCCAACAACTGCGCCGACTATCCCGGCCGCAGCTGCGATGCGCGCATCACCGGCCTGCTGCGGGACTATGCCCGCGCGCCGGATCTCGCGGCGCGCCGGGTGGTGGCCGAGCGCATCCAGATCGCCGCCTACGAACTGGTGCCGAGCGTGATGTGGGGCCAGTTCTCGCGCCCCGCCGGCTACCGGGCGCGGCTGCGGAACATGATCCAGTCCAGCTTCCCGCTTTTCTGGCAGGTCGAGGTCTGACGCATGCTGCTGGGCGGGATCGCGGATGACCTGACGGGCGCGGTGGAGCTGGCCGGCATGCTGGCAGCGGGCGGGATGCGCGTGGCGCTGGTGCTGGACGACGCGCCGATCCCCTCCGGCCAGGATGCGGTGGTGGTGGCGCTGCCCTCCCGCGTCGCGCCGGTGGCGGAGGCACGCGATGGCTTCGCGCGCGCGGCCGATGCGCTGCTGGGCGCCGGGGCGCGGATGCTGTTCTTCAAATACTGCGCCACCTTCGATTCCACGCCCCAGGGCAATATCGGCCCCTGCGCGGACCTGCTGATGGAGCGGACGGGCGCGCCCTTCACCCTGTTCGCGCCCAGCTTCCCGGAGGCGGAGCGGCGGGTGTTCATGGGCCATCTCTTCGTGGGCGCCCAGCTCGTCTCCAACTCGCCCAAGCGCTTCGACCCGCTGACGCCGATGACCGAGCCGGATCTGGTGAAGGTGCTGGCGGCGCAGACGGCGCGGCGGGTCGGCCTGCTGCCGCTGCCGGTGGTCGCGCAAGGGGAGGCGGCGGTGGCGCGGCATGCGGCGGTGCTGCGGGAGGCCGGCCTCTCCTACGCCATCGCCGATGCCGCGACGGAGGAGGACCTCGCCACCCTGGCGCGGGCGAGCTGGGACTGGCCGCTGGCGACCGGCGGCTCCAACCTCGCCGCGCATTACCCGCCGATCTGGCGGGAGAAGGGGCTGCTCGCGCCCGCGGCCGCCCTGCCGCCCGCGCGGGCCGGCGGGCATGGCGTGGTGCTGGCCGGCAGCTGCTCGGACCGGACGCGGGAGCAGGTAGCGCATTTCGCCGGGCATCACCCGGTGTTGCGGATCGACCTGGCCCGGCTGGAGACGCCGGCGGCGGCGCTGCGCAAGGCGGCCGGCTGGGCCCTGCCGCGCCTGGAGCGGGGGCCGGTGTGCATCACCACCGCGGGCGATCCGGAGGCGGTCGCCGCCGCCCAGGCGCGCCTCGGGCGCGAGGGCGCGGCGCTGGCGGCGGTGCTGCTGCTGGGCGGGCTGGCGCTGGCGCTGGTCGCGGCGGGCGCCCGGCGCCTCCTGGTGGCGGGCGGCGAGACCTCGGGCGCGGTGATCCGCGCGCTGGGCATCGCCCGGCTTACGGTCGCGCCCTATGTCTCGCCGGGCATCGGGCTGTGCGCGGCGGAGGCGCCGGAGCCGCTGGCGCTCTGCCTCAAATCCGGCAAGCTGGGGCCGGTGGACATGTTCGGAACGGTGCTGGAGCGGATGCGCGCATGAACGGGGTGCGGCAGGCGCGCGAGGATGTCGCGCAGGGCTACCGGGAGCTGGGGCGGCTGGGGCTGAATTTCGGCAGCGCCGGCAATGTCTCGCGCCGTGTCGAGGGCGGCATGGTCATCACCCGCTCCGGCACCACGGTGGATGCCACGGCGGAGGCCGACACGGTGTGGATGTCTCTGGAGGGCGCGGCCCGGGATGACGCCGCGCCCTCCAGCGAATGGCCGATGCACGCCGCCATCCTGCGCGCCTTCCCCGAGGCGGGCAGCGTGGTGCACACCCATGCCGATGCCTGCACGGCGCTCGCCTGCCTGGGCGAGGGGCTGCCGGCCTTCCACTACATGGTGGCCGGCTTCGGCGGCGAGGATGTGCGCTGCGCCCCCTATGTCACCTTCGGCACGCCGGAGCTGGCGGTGGTGGCGGTCGAGGCGCTGCGCGGCCGCACCGCCTGCCTGCTCGGCAATCACGGGATGATCACGACGGGGCGCGACGTGAAGGCGGCCGTGGCCGCCGCGCTGCGGCTGGAGACGCTGGCCCGGCAATACCTGCTGGCGCGCTCGGCCGGCACGCCGCGCCTGCTGGACGCGGCGCAGATGCAGGCCACGCGGGAGCGCTACAAGACCTACGGCAGCGCCGCCCCCGCGCGGGGCTGAGCGCCGCCCTACAGCGCGGCGACGGCCCGGAAGCCGGCCTCCGCCGCTTCCAGCGCGCGGTCGATATCCGCCTCGGTGTGCGCGCAGGAGAGGAACATGTTGTGCCGGGGGTGGAAATACGCCCCGTGTCGCAGCGCCGTGGCGCAGAAGGCGTCGCCCTTCGCCCAGTCCGGGTCGTTGTCGAAGATCATCAGTGGCATCTGCGCCGGGCCGGTCTGGCGGACGGGCAGGGCGTACTGGCGCGAGAGCGCGTCCAGCCCGTTGCGCAGCCGCTCGCCCATGGCGCGCATGTAGGCCGGGCCGTCGATGCGGCGCAGCTCGGCGATGGTGGCGACGGCCGCGGCCATCGGCACCGCGCCGCACCAGAAGGAGCCGGTGGTGTAGACTTGCGTCGCCGCCTGGCGGAACCGCTCCCGCCCGGTGACGGCGGCGAGCGGATGGCCGTTGGCGATGGCCTTGCTGAAGGCGGAGAGATCCGGCCGCACGCCGAGCGGCTCCCAGGAGCCGGCGAGGTCGATGCGGAAGCCCGCGCGCACGTCGTCGAGGATCAGCGCGGCACCCGTCGCGTCGCACAGCGCGCGGAGGTGGCGGGCGAATTCCGGCGTCGGCAGCTCCTGGTGGCGGCCGAAATCATGCCGGAAGGCGGTGACGATGACGGCGGCGAGGTCGCCCTTCGCCGCCTCGGCCGCCGCGTCCAGGCTGGCCGTGTCGTTGTAGTCGAAGGTCAGGAGATGGGCGCGGTCCTCGGTGGTGACGCCGGCCAGGGAGGGCGAGCACCAGGGCACGGCGCCGTGGTAGGAGCCGCGCGCCACCAGCACCTTGCGCCGCCCCGTCTCGGCGCGGGCAATGGTGACGCAGGCGGTGGTGGCGTCCGTGCCGTTCTTGGCCAGCAGCGCCCAGTCGGCATGGGCGATGGTTTCCACCAGCAACTCGGCCAGCTCCACCAGCACGGGGGCGGGGCCGTTCATGCAGTCGCCCTGCGCGGCCTGGCGGCGGGCGGCCTCCTCCACCGCGGGGTTGCGGTGGCCGAGCACCATCGGGCCCCAGGAGCACATGAAGTCGATGTAGTCCCGCCCGTCGGCGTCGCGCAGGCGGCAGCCCTCGGCCGATGTGAAGTATTGCGGGTAGCCCTCCGGCAGCTTGGCCGCGTTGAGATGGCCCCAGAGGCCGCCGGGGATGACGGCCCGGGCGCGGGCGCGCAGGGCGGCATCGCGGGAGGCGGTGCCGGACTTCTCGGGCAGGAGGGCCTGCGACATGGACGGATCCTCGTCTTGATCCATTCGATATATCATATTTCTCCAAGGGGCCGGAAGGCCTTCAGCCCGTCAGCCGGCGCAACGCAGCCCCGATGCCGGAGGCGTTACCCAGCGCGGCCATGTTCAGCGGGCGCGACACCACGGGCGCGGCCGCGCCGCCGGTGACGCGCAGGATCTCGGCATCCAGCCAGTCGAAGCAGCGCTCCTGGATCTCCTGCGCGATGCGGGCGCCATGGCTGGTGCCACGCGCCGTCTGCTCGGCGATCAGCACGCGGTTGGTGCGGCGCACGCTGGCCTCGATGGCCGGCCAGTCCAGCCCGCCGGGGTCGAGGCTGCGGAGGTCGATGATCTCGGCATCGATCCCGGTGGCCTCGGCGGCCTCGAGGCCGGCGGCGACCATGGTGGAGTAGGTGAGCACGGTGCAGGCGCGGCCCGGGCGAACGGTGCGCGCGGAGCCGAGGGGGATGATGTAGTCCCGGTCGTCGCCTGGCACCGGGCCGGTGGTCTGGAACAGGTCCTGGTGCTCGATCACCAGCACCGGGTCGTCGCAGCGCAGCGCCGCGTTCATCAGGCCGATATAGTCGTGCGGGGTGGAGGGGGAGACGATCCGCCAGGCCGGGTAGAGGGCGAAGAGCGCCGAGGGGTCCATCGAGTGCTGCGAGCCGTAGCCCGCCTGCGGCGAGACGCGGGCGCGCACCACCACCGGCACGCCGAAGCCGCCGCCGAACATGTGCGAGAACTTGCCGATGCCGTTGAACATCTGGTCGGCGGCGACGATGCAGAAATCGCCGAACATGATGTCCACCACGGGCCGCAGCCCGCAGGCGGCGGCGCCGAGCGCCATGCCGGTGAAGCCGTTCTCGCAGATCGGCGTGGGGAAGACGCGCTCGGGGAAGCGCTCCATCACCCCCCTGGTCGAGCCGGAGACGCCGCCGCGCAGCCGGTGCACATCCTCGCCGATGACGATGATGCGCGGGTCGCGCTCCATGTTGCGCAGCAGGGTGCTGGCGATGGCGTCGACATATTTCACCTCCACCCGCGCTTCGGCGGGCACCGAGGCCGCCTCCAGCACGCGGGCGCCGGCCAGCTCGGAGAGGTCGCCGCGGATGCCGTTCTCGATTTCCGCCACATCGGGGAAGGCGCCGGCGCGGATCTGCGGCGTGTTGGAATCGCGCGGCATCTCGGTCAGCGCGGCGGCGGCCTCGGCCACCATGCGGGTGGCGCGCGCGTCGAGCGCGGCGAGCCCGGCCTCGTCCAGCACGCCGAGCGCCTTCAGCCGGGCGGGCATGGTGGCGAGCGGGTCGCGCGCCTGCCATTCCGCCTCCTCCTCCCGGCTGCGGTAGCCGAGCTGGCTGCCCAGCAGCGGGCCGCTCTGGTGCAGGAAGCGGTAGAGGATGGCCTCGACGAAGACCGGCCCGCCCGTCTCGCGGATGGTCTGCACCGCCCATTGCATGGCCCGCCGCACGGCGACGAGATCCATGCCGTCGCACTCCACCGAGGGCACGCCGAACATGGCGCCGCGCGTGGTCAGCCGCGTCTCGCGCGTCTGCTCCCGGACATGGGTGGAGACGGCGTAGAAATTGTTCTCGAGGAAGAAGATGACGGGCAGGTTGTAGAGGGCGGCGAGGTTGATGGCCTCCATCGACTGCCCCGCCATCAGCGTGCCGTCGCCGAAGAAGGCGACCGAGACATGGTCGCGGCCCAGCACCTTGTCGGCCAGGCCGTAGCCCACGGCGTGGGGGAGGTTGCCGCCGATGATGGCGCTGGTGCCGACGATGCCCGCCGGCGCCCAGCGCATGTGCATGGAGCCCCCACGCCCGCCGCAGAAGCCTTCCGCCAGCCCCATGATCTCCGCCATGGCGCGGCGGACGAGGCCGCCCGCTTCCTCGACCGGCGCGTCCCGGCGCGGGTCGTAGCCGCCGGGGAGGGCGCTGTTCAGCAGCTTGGCCAGGATCTGGTGGTGCGCGCGGTGCGTGCCGTTCAGCTTGTCCTCCGTGCCGAGCACGGACATGGCGCCGACCGCGCCCGCCTCCTGCCCGATGGAGGCATGCGCCGGGCCATGCACCAGGCCCTGCCCGTGCAGTTCCAGGATCTTCTCCTCGAAGCGGCGGATGAGCAGGAGCTGCTCCATCCAGCGGGCGAGGTCGGCGGGGTCTTCCGCCGCCCAGTCGGCGTCATCCACCTCCAGCCGGAACCAGGGCGTGTCGGTGGCAATCGGGGTGCGCTGCATGGGAAGGCGTTTCCTGGGTTCCGCGCCTTGTGGCGGCGCTTCGCCCCCGCCGCGCGCGGCGGGGGGCTGTTCTGTCAGAGGTCGAAGCCCTCGAAGGGGGCGGGGTCGAGGAAGCGGCGGAGGACATTGCCCGTCAGGCGGCTGACGGAATTCTCGTAGCCATTGTGCGAGAGCGCGCAGGCCCAGGCGATGGAGCCGGTGGAGAAGACGGCGCCACCGCGCGCCGTGGGGAAGAAGGCGATGTCCGCGCGCACCTGCGCGTTCTGGTCGCCCATGGTGCCGCGGTGCAGGGTGCGCAGCTCCTCCAGCGTCGGCACGCCGCCATAGTCCAGCCGGTCCGCCGTGGCGAGCCAGAGGAGGTGCGGCGGCGAGCCGAGGGTGGGTTCCACCCGGTCCACCTCCAGCCCCGCCGCCCCGCCGCCGCGCAGGCCGAAATCGCCGAGCGGCGCGTCGAGGTCGATGCCTTCCACCGCCCAGGCGATGCGCGGGTCGCGCGCCGGGGCGCGCCATTCATAGGGATAGGAGCGGGTGAAGACCTGCGCGTCGAAGCCGACGCCGACGAGACGCTGCGGCGGCCGGCCGCTGGCACGCCACAGGCCGGAGGGCTCGCCGGTGAAGGAGAGGGCGTTCTCGCCCGGCTCCCCCTCCCAGGTGCGCAGCCCGATCATGCCACGGCGGATCTCCATGGCATGCGGCTCGGTCGGGTGCCAGCCGATGCGCCAGTAGAAGCCGTTGCCGCCGAGATAGATGTGGCGGCCGCCGCCACGCTGGTAGGCATCGAAGGCCTCGATCATCGAGCGGCTGAAATACTCGGGATGCGAGCCGGTGATGACGCAGCGATAGCGGGCGAGCGTCTGCGCGCCGTGGCGGTGGATGTCGTCATCCGTGACGATGTCGTAGTCCTGGCCGATCTGCTCCAGCCAGTCGAGGATATGCGTGTCGTTGCCGTAGTTGAAGGTGGCGCCGCGCGGCCGCATGTTCAGGATGGGGCGCTTCGCCGTGGAGTAGCACCAGCCGCTGCCGTCGCTGTGCGTGTCGTAGGTGGAGAGGCCGAGCTCGCGGTGCTCCTGCAGGTAGACATCGTCGCGCGAGAGGGCGATGAGGCCTTCCAGCATGGCCTCCGCATGCACCTGGTCCAGCCGCAGCGCGCTGTTGGCATAGGCCAGGAAGGTGGCGGTGCTGGCGACGAAGGCGAGCTTCGCGCGCGGCCTGCCGAGCGGCGCGCGGACGAAGAAGGCGACGAAGCTCTCCACCGGGTCCTCGCCGCCCTGCCGCGCGCGCAGGCGCAGCGCGTAGAAGCCGCTGCGCCAGTCCTCGGGGATAGTGAGGCGGAGATCCGGCGACCAGCCGGCATCGTGCATGTCGTCGCTGTGGAAATGGATGGCGCCGTAGAGTTCCGGCGCCTCGGTCCACTGCACGGTGCGGCCATCCCAGTTGGCGCCGGTGGCCGCGCGCATCGGCATCTGGCGCAGCCTTCCGTCCAGCCGGTTGGCGGAGAGGTCGCGGATGATGTCGGTGGACATCTCGCGCGAGAAATCCCAGGCGCCGACCAGGTCGGGCTCGGCGGGGGAGGGCGTCAGGCTCTCGGCCAGGGCGCGCAGCGCGGCCTCGTCGCGGGCGGCGGAGAGCAGGCGCGGGCGGTCGATCTTGCCGTCGAAATGCCCGGCGGTGCGGGGCGTGGCGCCGGCCTCCAGCGCATGGGCGGCGATGACGAGGGCGATGTCCGCCGGCCAGGCAATCTCTCTGGGGGCCTCGGCGCTGGCCATGCCGCCCATGTCGCGCCCGGCCTGGGCGTCGAGGCTGGACTGGAAGACGGTGATCCGCCCCTGCGCCGGGTCGTAGCAAGCACCGACAAAAATCCACTCCCGCTCCAGCACCGGGCGCGGCGCGGTGACGCGCCAGAGCCGCCCCCCGGCGCCGAGGGTGAATTCAAGCCGCGCCTCGGCATCCAGGCCGAGGCGCCAGCCCTCCGCCGTGTCGTCGCGCCAGCGGGAGAGCAGGGTCTGCGGGCCGGTGCCGGGCGCGGTGGGGTGGATGAAGGCGGCCACCGAGAGCGCGCCCGGGCGGTTCAGCGCCGGCGCGTCCGGGACCAGGGCGCAGGAGCCGGGGCGGAGCGGCTGGTGGCGCAGCGCCACCGGCCCGTCGAGCGGCGTGCCGGGTTGGTGGAAGCGAAGGCCCGGCCCGTCCGGGTCCGGGTCGGCGCAGCGGACGCGCAGCAGCGTGGCCTCGGCCCCTTCCAGCGTGACGCTGGAGAGATGGAAGGCCACCTCCTCGCCGGGGGAGACGACGAGCGGCCAGGCATAGCCGAGAACGGCGGTGGTGTCGGTCATCAGGGCGTGGTCCTGCTGGGCGCCAGCGTCTGGCCGGTCAGCGCTTCCCAGCGCAGGGCGAAGACGGCCCACTCGGCCTCGGCCAGGCTGGTGAAGACTTGGTTGGGGAAGGTCTCCACCGGCGCGCCGCGGCGGCCGGGCATGCGTGCCAGCATCCAGCGGCGGTTCGGCTCCAGCACCACGAGCACGTGGCGGCGGCCGACGCCGGACCAGCGCATCCGGTGCAGCAGCTTCTGCAGCTCGTCGCTGTGCGGGCCGCGCGGCTTGCGGCGGAATTCCTCGACGAGGTCGAGCCGGCTCGGGTCCACCGGCCAGTGTGCCGCCTCGGGGTGGTTCACCAGCATGAAGGGCGGGTTTCCGTGAGAGGGGTGGCGCGGGCGGGCCCGTGCGGCCCGCCCGTGGGATCGGTCAGTGGGCCGGTCAGCGGGTCAGCCAGTTCACCCAGCGCTCGCGCATGGCGTTGCGGTTGGCGGCGATCCATTCGTAGTCGGCGATCACCAGCCGGTCCCAGTTCTCGGGCCAGGAGGCGCGGTAGCGGCGCTCCGCCTCGGGCACCAGCGCGGCGGTCTCGCGGTTGTTGCTGTCGAAGGAGACCTTCTCGCTGAAGGGCAGGTGCTCCTTCGGGTTCTGCACGAAGAACTCCAGGAAGCGCATGGCGTTGGCGGTGTTCGGCCCGCCCTTCAGCACCGCCCAGTTGCCGACGTCGCGGATGGCGCCGTTCCAGGTGAAGTCGAACTCCCCGCTCTTGGCCAGCGGCACGGCGCGGGAGGAGTAGAGCACGCTCATCACCGCATCGCCGCCGCGCAGGATCTGCATGGAGTTGTCGCCGCTCTTCCACCAGGCGGCGACGTGCGGCTTGATCGTGTCCAGCTTGCGGTAGGCGCGGTCGAGATCCATCGGGAAGAGCTTGTCGCGCGGCACGCCATCGGCCATCAGCGCCGCCAGCGGCAGCCACCATTCGCGGTCGCCCGTATCCGGCAGGGAGCGGGGGCCGGGAAATTTCTGCACGTCGAAGAACTCCGCCCAGGAGGCGGGGCCGCCATTGGGGAAGGCCTTTTTGCTCCAGGTGATGGCCATGCCGCCAGCGGTGCGGATGATGCCGGTGGGGAAGCAGCCACCGGGCAGGGCGTGCTGCGTCATGGCCGGCGTGGTGCAGTCCACCGGCGCCAGGATGTCGGCGTGCTGGATCAGGTCGGGCGGGGTGGCGGTCACCACGTCGAAGGGGATGTTGCCGCTGCGCTGCCCGGCGCGGGCGCGCGCCCACTGGTCCGGCAGCTCGATCGGGATGGAGCGGACGCGGATGCCCTGCTCCTGCTCGAAGCGGCGGTAGAAATGCTCCTGCAGGCTGCGTTCCATCAGCCCGCCGGTGGCGCAGACCACCACCTCGCCCGAGCCGCGCTGGGCGAGCGATGGCTTCGCCAGGCCCGCCGACCCCGCGCCCAGCGCGGTGGCCGCCAGAAGTGTTCTCCGTGTCACGCCCATGCCCTGTCTCCTGTCCTTGCCGGTTGAGAGAGGACCTGGCCGCCGCCGGGGATCAGCCGGGGGTGGTCCAGGCCGTGTCGCGTTCCATGCGGCCGAGGAGCGCGACGAGATTGGCGCCGCCCTCCATCAGATCCGCGCGCAGGGCGGCGCGGGTCGCCTTCGGGTCCCGCGCGCGCAAGCCGTCGATGATGTCGAGGTGCCGGTGCCGGCCGGGGTAGCTCGGCCGCGCATCGGGGTAGAGGAAGGCGTGCATCGGCCCGTTGCGCAGCCAGATGCTCTCGATGAGGGCGAGCAGCTCCGGCATGGCGGCGGCGGCGTAGAGGGTGTGGTGGAAGGCCCAGTTGGCGCGGTTGGCGGCGGTCGCCTCGCCCGCCTCCTCGGCCGCGGCCAGGGCGGTGTTGGCGCGCTCCAGCGCGTCGAGGTCGGAGGGGGTGATGCGCAGCGCGGCGGCCTCGGCGGCCAGCCCCTCCAGCTCCAGGCGGATGGTGCGCAGCTCCAGATACTGCTCCAGGCTGAGGCCGGCGACGGTGATGGAGCGCGCCGCCTCCAGCCGCAGCGCGCGCTCGCGGGCGAGCTGCACCACCGCCTCCCGCACCGGCGTCTCGGAGACCTGCATGGCGGCGGCGAGGTCGCGGATCTTGAGCCGCTGGCCGGGGCGCATGCGGCCCTCGAACAGGGCGCTGCGCAGCTCGTCATAGACACGCCCCGCCAGGTTCTCCCGGCCGACGGGGGCGACGAAATCGAGCACGTTTGCCGCTTCGGGCATGGTCTTCATGGTCCTGAGTCCGGTGCCGTGCCGGCGGCCCGCGCCCTCCGCTCCAGGCTGCGCTTCAGCCCGTAGCCGAGCAGCAGCGCGAGGATGGTGAGGGCGGTGAGCATGGTCGCCACGGCGGCGAGGGTGGGCGAGATGTTGAAGTCGATATCCTCGAACATCTTGCGGGGCAAAGTCTTGCGGTCGAGATCCGAGATGAAGAAGGAGACCACCGCCTCGTCGAAGGAGATGATGAAGGCGAAGAGGGCGGCGGAGACGAGGCCGGGCGCGATCAGCGGCAGGGTGACGTGGCGGAAGGCGCGGATGGGCCCCGCGCCGCAGGACAGCGCCGCGCGCTCCAGATCCACGTCGAAGCGGTAGAGCGCCGCCAGCACGGTGAAGACCACGAAGGGCAGGGCGAGCACGGTGTGCGCCATGGCGAAGCCGAGCAGCGTGCCGGTGAGCCGCAACTGCTCGAACACCAGGAACATGGCGACGGCCAGCGCGATGTGCGGCACGATGACGGGGCCGATCACCAGCAGCTCGATGAAGCCCTTGCCCGGCAGCCGCCCGCGCACCAGGGCGAGGGCCAGCATGGTGCCGATGAGGGTGGCGCAGACCGCCGAGATGAGCCCCGCCTCGGCGCTGAAGAGGGTGGCGCGCAGCCAGTCGCTGTCCTCGAAATAGGCGGCGTACCAGCGCAGCGAGAAGCCTTTCGGCGGGAAGCTCAGCAGCCGCTCCGGCCCCACCGACATCGGCGCGATGATCAGCGTCGGCAGTAGCAGGAACACCGTGACGGCATAGGCCGCCGCGTTCAGCGCCATCCGCCCGGCGCGGTTGTGTGTCCGCGCGGCGCTCATGCGGACCCCACGAAGCGGTCCAGCCGCACCGCGCGCTTGAACAGCAGGGTGAGGGCCAGCACGAAGACCAGCAGGATGCCGACCAGCGCGCCGGCGAAGGGCCAGTCCAGCATCTCCCGCACCTGCTGCGAGACCAGCGTGGCGATCATCATCTGCTGCGGCCCGCCGATCAGCGCAGGCGTGACGAAGAAGCCCAGCGCCAGCAGGAAGACCATCAGGCAGCCGGAGGTGACGCCGGGCAGCGCCAGCGGCCAGATCACCTCGCGGAAGGTGGCCCAGGGCGAGGCGCCGAGCATCTGCGCCGCGCGCGGATAGTCCTCCGGGATGCCCTTCAGCGCGGAATAGATGGGCAGCACCATGAAGGGCAGCAGCACATGCGCCATGGCCAGCACCACCGCGCCCTCCGTGTAGAGCAGGCGGATGGGCGCCTCGGTCAGCCCTAGCTGTTGCAGAAGCTGGTTCACCACGCCGTTGCGCTGCAGCAGCACCATCCAGGCATAGGTGCGCACCAGCACGGAGGTCCAGAGCGGCAGCAGCACGGCGGCGGCGAGCAGCGCGAGGCCCAGCCCGCGGCTGCGCGACATCACCCAGGCCATCGGCCAGGCGAGCAGCAGCGCCAGCGCCGTCACCAGCGCCGCAATGCGGAGCGTGCGCAGCATGACGCGCAGATAGACCGGCTCGGCGAAGGCGCGGGCGTAATGCTCGGTGGTGGGGGCGGGGACGAACAGGCTTTCATGCAGCAGCGTCGCCAGCGGCAGGATGAAGATGATGGCGACGAGCAGCAGGAAGGGTGCCGCCAGGGCCAGGCTGGCCGCCGGGCTGTAGCGGCGCCCGCCGAGCCGGAAGCGGGAGGGGCGGGGCGCGCTCACGCGCGGAAGGCCCTGGCGTCGGCGGCCTGCCAGGCGAGGCGCACCGTCTCGCCTGGGCGCGGCTCGTGCAGCCCGGCGCCGGCGGGGATGCGGGCGCGGAGCGGCTGGCCGAAGGCGCCTTCCAGCATCAGCGTGGTGGCGTTGCCGGCATAGATCGCCTCCGCCACGCGGGCGGCGGCACCCTCCGCATCGGCGGGCAGCACGCGCAGCCGCTCCGGCCGCAGCGCCACCTTGATGCGGCCGCCGGCGGGCAGCGCCTCGGCGGCGATGGCGGGCAGGCTGCCGCCGCCCGTGAGCGCGACCGTCACGGACTCACCGGGTGCGGCGGCCTGGGCGAGCTGCCCCTCGCAGAAATTCGTCTCGCCGATGAAGCCGGCGACGAAGGCGGTCTGCGGCGCCTCGTAGAGATCGCGTGGCGTGCCGAGCTGCTGCAGCCGCCCATGGTCCAGCACGGCGATGCGGTCGGCCATGGTCAGCGCCTCCGTCTGGTCGTGGGTGACGAAGATGACGGTGATGCCGATGCGCTGCTGGAGATGCTTGATCTCGATCTGCATCTCCTCGCGCAGGTTCTTGTCCAGCGCGGAGAGCGGCTCGTCCATCAGCAGCACGCGCGGCTGGTAGACGATGGCGCGGGCGATGGCCACGCGCTGCTGCTGCCCGCCCGAGAGCTGCGCCGGCCGGCGCCCGCCCATCTCGCCGAGCCGCACCGTGGCCAGCGCCGCGCGGGCGCGCTCCTCCCGCTCGGCGCGGCCGACGCCGCGCATCTTCAGCGGGAAGGCGATGTTCTCCAGCACGCTCATATGCGGGAACAGCGTGTAGCGCTGGAACACCATGCCGAGGTTCCGCCGGTTCGGCGGCGTCCAGGTCACCTCCTCCTGCCCGATCAGGATGCGGCCCGCATCCGGGAACTCGAAGCCGGCGATGGACATGAGGATGGTCGTCTTGCCCGAGCCGGAAGGGCCGAGCAGGGCGAGGAACTCGCCGGAGCTGACCTCCAGCGAGACATGGTCCACCGCGTTCACCGGCCCGAAGCGCTTCACTAGCCCCTCGACCGCCACGCGGCCCGCCAACCCGTCCGTTCCGCCCATTCGGCTCCCCTGGCCCCGATCCGGAAACAGAGTATTTGATATATCGACAAGACCCGCAAGCCGGTTCCACACTCCCCGCAGACAGGGAGGACGGCATGACCGGAGTGGATGCGCGGATGCTGGAGGCGGCGCTGCCGCCGCTGGAGGGGGAATTGCGGGTGCCCGGCCTGGAGGGGCCGGTGGAGATCCTGCGCGATGCCTATGGCATTCCCCATCTGTGCGCCGGCGGCACGGGCGATGCCTGGTTCGCCCTCGGCTTCGTCCACGCGCAGGACCGGCTGTTCCAGATGGAGCTGACGCGGCGGCGCGCTCTGGGCCGGGCTGCCGAATGGCTCGGCGCCGGCGCGGCGGAGGCGGATATCCTGGTCCACCGCCTCGGCATGGAGGCTGCCTGCCGGCGCGACCACGCGGCGCTGGGCGGGGCGGCGCAAGCGATGCTCGACTCCTACGCGGCGGGGGTGAACGCCTTCCTCGCCTCCGGCGCGCCGCTGCCGGTGGAGTACGCGCTGCTCGGCGCCACGCCGGAGCCCTGGGAGGGCTGGCACAGCATCGCGGTGATGCGCCGCCTCGGGCTGCTGATGGGCTCGGTGTGGTTCAAGCTGTGGCGCGCCGCGGCGCTGCCGGTGGTGGGGGCGGAGCGCGTCGGGCTGCTGCGCTACGATGATGGCGGGGGGGACCTGCTCTGCATCCCGCCCGGGGTGGAGGCGGCGCGCTACGAGGCCGATCTCGCGGCGCTGGCGCCCGCCCTCCGCGCGCTGCTCGACTCGCTCGGCGTGCAGGGCGACGAGACGGGGGGCGGCAGCAACAACTGGGCGGTCGCGCCCTCGCGCAGCGGCACCGGGCGGCCTGTCCTCGCCGGGGACCCGCACCGGGTCTTCGAGATCCCCAACATGTACGCGCAGCACCATGTGGCCTGCGACGCCTTCGACATGATCGGCCTCACCGTGCCGGGCGTGCCGGGCTTCCCGCATTTCGCGCAGAACGGCCGCGTGGCCTATTGCGTGACGCACGCCTTCATGGACATCCACGACGTCTTCCTCGAGCGCTTTTCGGAGGATGGCGCGCGGGTGATGCAGGCGGGCGCCAGCGGGCCGGCCAGCGGGCCAGAATGGGTGCCCGTCATCCGGCGCGAGGCGGAGATCGCGGTGCGCGGCGCGCCGCCCCGCCGCTTCGAGATCCTGGAGACGCCGAACGGCCCGGTGATCGCGGGCGATGCGCGGGCGGGCACGGCGCTGTCGCTGCGCTCCGTGCAGTTCGCCGAGACGGACCTCTCCTTCGACTGCCTGCCGCGCATGACGCAGGCCAGCGGCGTCGAGGACCTGTTCGAGGCGACGCGCGGCTGGGGGCTGATCGACCACAACCTCGTCGCCGCCGACACGGGCGGGCATATCGGCCATCTGGTGCGCGCCCGCGTGCCGCGCCGCGGGCGGGAGAGTGGCTGGCTGCCCATGCCAGGCTGGACGGGCGAGCATTCCTGGCGGGGCTGGATCGGGCATGACGAGATGCCGCGCGCCATCGACCCGGCGGAGGGGCTGATCGTCACCGCCAACAACCGCGTGGTGGCGGATGACCACCCGGACTACCTCTGCACCGATTGCCACCCGCCCTACCGCGCCGCGCGCATCCTGGAGGCGCTCCGCGCCAACCCGGCCTTCCGCGCGGAGGATGCCGGGCGGCTGCATGGCGACACGCTCTCGGCCAATGCGCTGCTGTTCCAGAAGCGCCTCGCCGCGCTGCCCGAGCCGGAGGGTGCGGCGGGCGCGCTGCGCGCCCGTCTGCTGGCCTGGGACGGGCGCATGGAGGCCGGCGCCACCGAGCCGGGCGCCTATGTCGCGCTGCGCCGCGCGCTGACGCGCATCCTGGCCGAGCGCAGCGGGCTCTCGGGCGCCGGCGCCCATCCCTGGCTGGCCGTGGCGCCCGGCGTGGTGCCGATGAACCAGCTCTGGTGGACCCTGCCCAACCTGCTGCGGCGCGACGATGCCGCGCTGCTCGATGGCTGGAACTGGGACCAGGCCCTCGGCGCCGCGCTGCGCGAGGCGGCGGAGACGGAATGGGAGACCCCCTGGGGCGAGGCGCACCGGCCGCGCTTCACCCATCCGCTCTCCGCGCTGTTCCCCGAGGCGGCGCCGCTGCTCGACCCGCCCGCCCTGCCGATCGGCGGCGACAACGACACGGTGCTGGCCAACGGCCTGCTCGCCGCCGCCGGGCCCGCCGCCGCCTATGGCGCCCTGGCGCGCTACGCCTTCGACGTGGGGGATTGGGACAACAGCCGCTGGGCGGTGTTCCACGGCGTCTCCGGCCATCCCGGCAGTCCGCACCACACGGACCAGCACGCCGAATGGGCGGCCTGCCGCATGGTGCCGATGCTCTATGGCTGGGAGGCGGTCCGCAAGGCGGCGCGCGCCACCCAGGTGCTGCGCCCGTGAGCGGGCCGGCAACCGGCCTGCCCGCCGCCATCGCCACGCCGGAGCTGTGCCGGCTCGGTGCCGTGCCGCTCGCCGCCATGATCCGCCGCCGCGCGGTCTCGGCGCGCGAGGTCATGGCGGCCTATCTCGACCATATCGCCGCGGTGAACCCGCATGTGAACGCCATCGTCTCGCTGCGACCGCGCGCCGCGCTGCTGGCCGAGGCGGAGGCGGCGGACGCGGCCGTGGCGCGCGGCGAGGCCACCGGCCCGCTGCACGGGCTGCCGCAGGCGATCAAGGACCTGGCCGCGACGAAGGGGCTGCGCACCACCCTCGGCTCGCCGCTCTTCGCGGAGCAGGTGCCGGAGGAGGACGCCATCTTCGTCGCCCGCATGCGCGCGGCGGGGGCCATCATCATCGGCAAGACCAACGTGCCGGAATTCGGCTACGGCTCGAACAGCTACAACCCGGTCTTCGGCCTGACCCGCAATGCCTGGGACCCCTCGCGCGTCGGCGGCGGCTCCAGCGGCGGGGCGGGGGTGGCGCTGGCCACGCGGATGCTGCCCGTGGCCGATGGCGGCGACATGGGCGGGTCGCTCCGCAACCCGGCGGCCTTCAACAACGTCTATGGCTTCCGCCCGAGCCAGGGCCGCGTGCCGGCGGACACGCCGGACCCCTTCTACGGCCAGATGGCGGTGGAAGGCCCGATGGGCCGCAGCGTGCGGGACGTGGCGATGCTGCTCTCCGTGCAGGCCGGGTACGACCCCCGCGCGCCGCTCTCCCTGGAGGCGCCGGGCTACCGCTATGAGGACCGGCTGGAGGAGGGCTGGGCGGCACCGCTGCGCTGCGGCTGGCTGGGCGACCTCGGCGGCCACCTGCCCTTCGAGCCGGGCGTGCTGGCGCTGTGCGAGGCGGCGGCCGGGCTGTTCCGGCAGGCGGGCGGCAGCGTCGAGCCGGCGCGGGTGGAGTTCGACCCCGAGCGGCTGTGGCGCGCCTTCGTCACCCTGCGGCAGCAGAGCATCGGCGGCCGGCACGACGCCGCCTGGCGCGACCCGGCGCAGCGCCGCCTGCTGAAGCCCGAGGCGATCTGGGAGATCGAGGGCAGCCACCGCCTCTCGGCGCTCGATGCCTACAAGGCGGGGCTGGAGCGGGGCGCCTGGTACAAGGCCTTCACCGCCCTGTTCGCGCGCTTCGACGTGCTGCTGATCCCCGCCGCGCAGGTCTTTCCCTTCGCGGCGGAGGTGACCTGGCCGCGCGAGGTCGGCGGCCGCGCCATGGACAGCTACCACCGCTGGATGGAGGTGGTGGTGGGCGCGACCATGGCGGGCTGCCCGGCCATCAGCGTGCCGGCGGGCTTCGACGCGCGCGGCCTGCCGATGGGGCTGCAGATCATCGGCCCGCCGCGTGGCGACCTCCGCGTGCTGCAGGCCGCCGCCCGCTACGAGGCCGCCTGCCCCTGGACCGGCCGCCTGCCGCCCTGGCTGGACACGCCCCCCGCCACCACCCCCGCTCAGGAGATGCAGCCATGAAACGCCGTGACCTTCTGGCCCTCCCGGCCGCCCTGCTCGCCGCGCCGAATGTCGTGCGCGCGCAGGGCACGGCGGGGGCGCGCAGCCTGCTCCGCTTCGTGCCGCAATCCGACCTCGCCTTGCTGGACCCGGTGTTCAACACGGCGCTGGTGACGCGCAACCACGCCATGATGGTCTATGACCAGCTCTACGGCCTGGATGAATCCTACGAGCCGCGCCCGCAGCTCGTGGAAGGGCATGTCATCGAGGATGAGGGGCGGCGCTGGCGCATCACGCTGCGCGAGGGCCCGGTCTTCCACGACGGCACGCCGATCCGCGCGGTGGACGCCATCGCCAGCATCGCGCGCTGGAGCCAGGCGGATGTGCTGGGGCAGGGCATCCGCGCCATCACCGAGGAGATGACCGCCGTCTCCGACCGGGTGTTCGAGATCCGGCTGCGCCGGCCCTTCCCGCTGCTCGCCGCCGCCCTGGCCAAGCCCTCCTCCTTCTGCCCGGTGATGCAGGAGCGCTTCGCCCGCAACCCGCCCGCGACGCAGGTGACGGAGATCGTCGGCAGCGGCCCCTTCCGCTGGATCGCGGGCGACCGCTTGGCCGGGGTGCGCGCGGCCTATGAGCGCTTCGAGGGCTATGTGCCGCGCAACGAGCCGCCGAGCTTCCTCGCCGGCGGCAAGCGCGCCTATCTCGACCGCGTGGAGTGGCACACCCTGCCGGACGTGGCGACGGCGGCCGCCGCCCTGCAACAGGGCGAGGTGGATTGGTGGGAGCAGCCCTCGCCGGACCTGCTGCCGCTGCTGCGCCGCAACCGCAACATCCGCCTGGAGGTGAAGGACAGGAGCGGCTCCATGGGGATGATCCGCTTCAACCACCTGCAGCCGCCCTTCGACAACCCGGCCATCCGCCGCGCCTTCCTCCCCGGCATCCGGCAGGCCGACTACATGACCGCGGTGCTGGGCGAGGACCGCTCGCTGTGGAACGACCGCTGCGGCTTCTTCCTCCCCGGCAGCCCGCTGGCCACCGAGGTGGGGCTGGAGGCGATGGAGGGCGCGCCCGACCATGACAAGGTGAAGCGCAACCTGGAAGCCGCCGGCTACAAGGGCGAGCGCGTCGTCTTCGTCGTGCCGACGGACAATGCCCGGCTGAACGCGATGAGCGAGGTTGCCGGCGACATGTTCCGCCGCAGCGGCGTCAACCTCGACTACCAGGCGGGCGACTGGGGCACCATCGCCGCGCGGGTGAACAACCGCGGGCCGCTGGACAAGGGCGGCTGGAGCGTGTGGTGCAACACCATTCCCGGCATCATCGCCACCAGCCCGGCCACGCAATCCTACCTGCGGGGGCCGGGCAAGGCGGGCACCTTCGGCTGGCCGGACCTGCCGAAGATCGAGGCGCTGCGCAACCAGTTCATGGATGCCACCGACCCTGCGGAGCAGAAGCGCCTGGCCGAGGCGATGCAGCGTCAGGCCTTCGAGGACATCCCCTACCTGCCGACGGGCGCCTTCACCCAGCCCACGGCGTTCCGCGCCAATGTGACGGGGATGCTCAACGGCTTCCCGATCTTCCACAACGTCCGCAAGGGCTGAGCAGACGCGGCCCCGCGCCCCTGGCGCGGAGGTCCGCTGCGCGGGCTCCCCGGCCAGGAGCGCTGGCGCGAACGCGTGCGGCTGCCGTGCCACGGCAGGAAGCCTGCGGCCGCGCTCGTCTCAAAGGGGAGAAGGAGATGGTGCCCAGAGCCGGAATCGAACCAGCGACACTGCGATTTTCAGTCGCATGCTCTACCAACTGAGCTATCTGGGCCCATGCTTGAGCGCCCTCTCGGGCGCCGTCGGCAGATGACGGGGAAATAACGGATGCGCCGCGGCCTGTCCAGCGGGGTCGCAGGATTGTTTTGCGGCCGGTTTCAAGCCTGGCCATCCTCCTCCTCAGGCCCCGGCACGGGCGCGCCGGGGATGACGTAGCCGCCCTGCAGCCAGCGGCCGAGATCGACCTGCCGGCACCGGTCGGAGCAGAAGGGGCGGTGCGCCGGGTCGGAGGGCTTGCCGCAGACAGGGCAGGCCGCACGCCGGCGGGGCTTCGGGTCATTCGGCATGGACATGCTCCTGTCCGGGGAGGCAGAGCGGGTCGGCGCGCAGCGACAGCGGCCCGGCGGCCCGGGTGAATTCCTCCAGCGCGCCCGGCCAGTCGCGCAGCGCGGCCAGCACGGCCGGGTGGGCGGTCAGCGCCAGGCGCGCGCCGGGCCGGGCGGCGGCCTCGCGCACACCCCGCCGCAGCGCCAGGAGGCCACGGGTGAGGGGGGAGGGCGGGTCGCCCAGCACCTCGTGCAGCGGGGTGTGCACGCGGCGCCGCTGCAGCTCGATCAGCCCCAGCCCCGTCATGCCGACCAGCCGCAGATGCGGGTCCGCCGCCAGATGCGGCTGCAGCCCCGGCAGCAGGTCGCGCCGGCGGGCGATGGGCATGCCCGCCATGTCGATGAGGATGGCGCCGGCAAGGTGGCGCAGGCGGATCTGCCGCAGCGCCTCGGCCAGGGCGGCGGCGTTCAGGGTGCGGTGCGCCGCCGCGTCGCGCCCGCCGGCGGCGGCGCCGGCATCGATGTCGATGGCCAGCAGGGCGGGGGTGGGGTGCAGCGTCAGCCGCCCACCGCCGGGCAGCGGCACCGCCATGCCGGAGAGGGTCTCGAACGCTTCCTCCACCGCCTCGTCGAAGGCGGGGGCGGTGGAGAGGGACACGCGCGCGGCGCCGAGCGCGGCGCGCAGCCGGGCGGCGGTGGCGGGGTGGTCGGTGCGGAGCGTGGCATCGGGGTGCTGCGCCTCGGGGCCGGGCGGGGCGGCGAGGCGCGGCCCCTTGCCGCCCTGCGCCGCGCGCGTCACCGCCACGCGCAGCCATTCCCCCTCGGTGCGGCCCTTGGCGCCCTCGGAATCGGGCAGGAAGCCGGTCTCGCCGCCCGCCATGGCCAGGAAGGCGCCGCCCATGGCCGGGGCGCGGGCGGAGAGGCGGGCGATGTGCAGGTCGCCCACCCCCTCGGGCCGGGCGGGACGCTCGATGAAGGCGGCTTCCAGCCGGTCCCCGTCGATCAGGTCTCCGCCGAGCAGGGCGGTGCGCTGCTCGCCCGGCGAGACGGAGACCAGGATCAGGGGCGCAGCCACCCGATGCCCCGCAGCAGCTGCGCGGTCTCGTGCAGCGGCAGGCCCACCACGTTGGAATGGCTGCCCGAGAGGAAGCGGACGAAGGCCTCGGCCGATTCCTGGATGGTGTAGCCGCCCGCCTTGCCGCGCCACTCGCCGGAGGCGATGTAGGCCTCGACCTGCGCCGCGGTGAGCCGCTGGAAGGTGACGACGCTCTCCACCACCCGCGTCAGCAGCCGCCCGTCCGGCAGGCCCAGCGCCACGCCGGTATAGACGCGGTGGCGGCGGCCGGAGAGCAGGGCGAGGCAGTCCCGCGCCTGCGCCTCGGTCTCGGCCTTGGGCAGGATGCGGCGGCCGACGCCCACCACCGTGTCGGCGGCCAGCACCAGCGCCTGCGGCTCGCCCGCCATCACGGCGCGCGCCTTTTCCTGGGAGAGGCGCCCGGCCAGCTGGCGCGGCAGCTCCTGGGGGCGCGGGCGCTCGTCGATCTCGGGCGGCAGGATGCGCGCGGGCACGACCCCGATGCGCGCCAGCAGGTCGCGGCGGCGCGGGCTGCCGCTGGCCAGCACCAGCGGCGGGCGGGCCGCCTTGTCTGGCCCGATGGCGTCGGGAAGGGTGGCGGCGCCCTCGGGCGCGGCGGCCGGCAGAGCCGGCGGGCCCGCCTCGGGCATTACTTGAACCGGAAGGTGATACGGCCCTTGGTGAGGTCGTAGGGCGTCATCTCGACATTCACGCGGTCGCCGGCCAGCACGCGGATGCGGTTCTTGCGCATCTTGCCGCTGGTGTGGGCCAGGACCATGTGCTCATTGTCGAGCTTCACGCGGAACATCGCGTTGGGCAGAAGTTCAACGACCTGGCCGCTGAACTCGATCATATCTTCTTTTGACATCAGGCCTCTTTCGGGGGGTGTGGACGGGCGGGGCGGACCATGATCGTCCGCGCCCGGCCGGTCAAGCACAGGCTGCGGGGACGGGCAGGGCGCGCGCCGCTCGGTGCGCCGCAGAAATGGCGCCGCGGCGCGGATTCTTCAACCGTTCAGGGGCGGTGACAGGGGGTTCAGCCCTGCCCCAGCCGCATGGCCACGCTGCGCGCATGGGCGCCGAGCCCTTCCGCCTCGGCCAGCGCCACGGCGGCGGGCCCGATCGCCTCCAGCCCGCGCCGCTCGGCGGCGATCCAGGTGGTGCGCTTGAGGAAGTCGAACACCGAAAGGCCGGAGGCGAAGCGCGCCGTGCGGCCGGTGGGCAGCACGTGGTTCGGCCCGGCCACGTAGTCGCCCAGCGCCTCGGGGCAGTGGGCGCCCAGGAAGGCGGCGCCGGCGTGGCGGATGCGGGCGAACAGCGCCTGCGGCTCGGCCACCATGATCTCCAGGTGCTCGGGCGCCAGCCGGTCGGTCAGCGCGGCGCCCTCCTCCCAGTCCCGCACCACGATGATGGCGCCGTGGCGGCGCCAGCTCTCGCCGGCGATGGCGGCGCGGGGGAGGCTTTTCAACGCATCCTCCACCGCGTGCTCGACGGCGTGCGCCATCTGCCCGCTGGTGGTGATGAGGATGGACTGCGCGCTCTCGTCGTGCTCGGCCTGGGCCAGCAGGTCGATGGCGATGAGCGCCGGGTTCTGCGAGGCATCGGCCAGCACCACCACCTCGGAGGGACCGGCGATGGAATCGATGCCGACGCGGCCGAAGACCTGCCGCTTGGCCTCGGCCACATAGGCGTTGCCGGGGCCCACCACGCGATCGACCGGCGCGATGCTGGCGGTGCCCCAGGCCATGGCGGCCACCGCCTGGGCGCCGCCCACCCGGAAGATCTCGCTGACGCCGGCACGGTGCGCCGCGGCCAGGACGAGCGGGTTCAGCACGCCATCGGGGGTGGGGACGCACATGGCGATGCGCGGCACCCCCGCGACGCGCGCGGGAATGGCGTTCATCAGCACGGAGGAGGGGTAGGCCGCCTTGCCGCCGGGCACGTAGATCCCCACCGCGTCCAGCGGCCCCCAGCGCAGGCCGAGGGTGAGGCCGAGCGGGTCGTCCAGCTCCACGTCGCGCGGCAGCTGCGCCTGGTGGAAGCGCTCGATGCGGGTGGCGGCGAGGTCCAGCGCGTCCAGCAAGGCGGGGGCGCAGCCGGCGCGGGCGGCCTCGATCTCGGCCTCGGTCACGCGCAGCGCGGCGGCGCTGCCGGGGGTCCAGCGGTCGAAGCGGGCGGTGATGTCGAGCAGGGCGTTGTCCCCGCCCGCGCGCACCTCGGCGATGAGGGCGGAGACGGCGGCATCCACCTTGGCGGTGGTGTCGCGCGCCTGGTCGAGCAGCGCCCGGAACTTGCCCTCGAAGCCGGGCTCGGCGGTGGAGAGGCGGATCATGCGGCGGGCTCGGTTCCGGTGGCGGCGAGGGCGGCACGGAAGCGGGCCAGCCAGGCGCCGATCGCCTCGGGCCGGGTCTTCAGCGCGGTGCGGTTGACGATCAGGCGGGAGGTGACCTGGGCGATCACCTCCGTCTCCACCAGCCCGTTGGCCTTCAGGGTGGAGCCGGTCTGCACCAGGTCCACGATCAGGCGGGAGAGGCCGAGCGAGGGGGCCAGCTCCATGGCGCCGTTCAGGTGCACCACCTCGGCCTGGATGCCCTTGGCGGCGAAGTGGCGGCGGGCGACGTTCGGGTACTTGGTGGCCACGGCGAGGCGTGACTCCCGCCCCAGCGCGTGCTGCCCGGCGCTCTCCACCGGCTCCGCCACCGAGACGCGGCAGCGGCCGATGCCGAGGTCGAGCGGCGCGTAGATCTCGGGGTAGTCGAACTCCATCAGCACGTCGGCGCCGCAGATGCCGATCTGCGCGGCGCCGAAGGCGACGAAGGTGGCCACGTCGAAGGAGCGCACCCGCACCACGTCGAGCCCCGGATGGTTGGTCTCGAAGCGCAGGCGGCGGCTGGATTCGGCGTGGAAATCCTCGGCCGGCACGATGCCGGTGCGGGCCAGCATCGGGCCCAGCTCCTTGAGGATGCGGCCCTTGGGCAGGGCCAGGACGAGAGGCGCCGCATCATCGGCGGCTGCCGCGTTGGGGAGGGTGATGGGCTGGTCCATGGCGGGTTGTATCACCGGAAAAGCGGCAAAGCCATGTCAGCCTGGAATACGTTCAATGTCGGCGCCGACGGCGGCGAGCTTGCGCTCGACCCGCTCATAGCCCCGGTCCAGGTGATAGACGCGGTTCACCACGGTCTCCCCGTCGGCGGCGAGGCCGGCGATGATGAGGGAGACGGAGGCGCGCAGGTCAGTGGCCATGACCGGCGCGCCGGAGAGGCGCGGCACGCCGCGGACGATGGCCGAGGAGCCGTGCGCGTTGATCCGCGCGCCCATGCGGGTCAGCTCCGGCACATGCATGAAGCGGTTCTCGAAGATCGTCTCGGTGATCATCGAGGCGCCCTCGGCCACGGCCATCAGCGCCATGAACTGGGCCTGCATGTCGGTGGCGAAGCCGGGGAAGGGCTCGGTCATCACATCGACGCCGTGCAGCCCGTTCAGCCGGCGGGCGCGGACGCCCTCCGCCTCCTGCTCCATCTCCACCCCCGCCTCGCGCAGCGAGCGGGTGCAGGCGCCGAACAGCTCCAGCGTCATCCCCTCCAGCAGCAGCTCGCCGCCGGTGATGGCGCCGGCGCAGGCGAAGGTGCCGGCCTCGATGCGGTCCGGCAGGATGGCATGGGTGGTGCCGTGCAGGCTGTCCACGCCCTCGATGGTGAGCCGGTCGCTCCCCACCCCCTCGATGCGGGCGCCCATGGAGATCAGGCAGTTGGCGAGGTCGGTGATCTCCGGCTCGCGCGCGGCGTTGACGAGCTGGGTGGTGCCCTCGGCCAGCGCCGCCGCCATCAGCAGGTTTTCCGTCGCCCCCACCGAGACCTGCGGGAAGAGGATGCGCGCGCCCTTCAGGCGGCCCTCCACCTTCGCGTCGATATAGCCGGCCGCGAGGTCGATCCGCGCCCCCATCTGCTCCAGCCCCTTCAGGTGGAGATCGACGGGGCGGGTGCCAATGGCGCAACCGCCGGGCAGCGAGACGCGGGCCTGGCCGTAGCGCGCCAGCAGCGGCCCCAGCACCAGGATGGAGGCGCGCATCTTGCGCACCAGGTCGTAGGGCGCCTCGAACTGGCTGGCCGCGCCGTCCAGCAGGATGCGGCGGCCCTCCGTGTCGTGCTCCACCGTCAGCCCGTGCTGGGCGATCAGGTGGCCCATGGTGGCGACGTCGGCGAGCGCCGGGGCGTTGGTCAGCACCACCGCCTGCTCGGTGAGCAGGCCGGTGGCCATCAGCGGCAGGGCGGCGTTCTTGGCGCCGCCGATGGCGATGCGCCCCTCGAGCCGGCGGCCGCCGCGAATGCGGATGCGGTCCATGATGCGCGCTCCCCTTACAGCCGGGGCAGCGCGACGCCGCGCTGGCCCATGTATTTGCCCTTGCGGTCGGCATAGGACACCTCGGGCGCCGCCGAGCCCTGCAGGAACAGGAACTGGCAGATGCCCTCATTGGCATAGATGCGGGCCGGCAGGGGGGTGGTGTTGGAGATCTCGATCGTCACCTGCCCCTCCCATTCCGGCTCCAGCGGCGTGACGTTCACGATCAGCCCGCAGCGGGCATAGGTGCTCTTGCCCAGGCAGATCACCAGCACGTCGCGCGGGATGCGGAAATACTCGACCGTGTGCGCCAGGGCGAAGGAATTGGGCGGGATGATGCAGGTCGGGCCGCGCCGGGTGACGAAGCTGTCATCGGCGAATTTCTTCGGGTCCACCAGCGCGTTGTCCACATTGGTGAAGACCTTGAACTCGTCCGCCACGCGGGCATCGTAGCCATAGGAGGAGAGGCCGTAGGAGATCACCCCCTCGCGCCGCTGGCTCTCGACGAAGGGCTCGATCATGCCGTGTTCGGTCGCCATGCGGCGGATCCAGTGATCGGGCATGATGGACATGGGGCAGGAACGTCCTTCGGCGCGCGGCAGGGCCGGCCCCGATAGCGCAGCGGGCAGCCGCCGGCAACTCGGGGGCTGGATGGCGGGGCCTGCGGGCTCAGTCCTGGCGGGGCGGCTCGGCAGGCGGCGGGGAAGGGGTGGGGGCGGCCCCGGGCGCCTCGGTGGTGGCGCGGGCGCGGCTCTGCGCCTTGCGGCGGCGCAGGTTCTCGCGCAGGGCGGCAGCCAGGCGGGCTTCGCGTTCGCTGCTGCGGTCGGCGGGCGGGGGTGTCTTGCTCATCGGGCGGGCAGGGCGGGGAGGGTCACGGAACGAACCCCCAGGGGCCGGCCATTCCAGGAAGGGAAGGTGGTGCTGCTAGAGAGGATTGAACTCTCGACCTCTCCCTTACCAAGGGAGTGCTCTACCACTGAGCTACAGCAGCATACCGCCGTGGAAGCGAGGCGCTCTCTAAGGGCGGGGGCGGGGCGGCGCAACCCCTTTTTTGCGCCGGGGGCGGAAAACCGCCCCCGGCGCCTGGCGGGAGAAAGGCCTTCCGCCCCCTGCCGGAGGTGGCGGGGTAGGCCTTCTCAGGCGCCGGGCTCGCCGAAGCCGCGCCCCTTCCGCGCCGCCTCCCACACGCCAAGCGCGGCGATGGCGAGGTTCGGCAGCGCCGATTGCAGCTCGGCCGAGAGGCTGATGCCGAAGCCGGCGGCCAGCAGCAGGAACAGGCCGCGCCAGGTGCTGGGCTGGCCGATCTGCTGGCGAATCCATTCGCTCATGGTCGATACTCCCTGGGGGGTGGGATCAGGCTGGGGGCCGGGATCAGACGCCGTTCAGCGTCAGCGCCTCGGCAGCGATGGTTACCGTGCCCGGGCCCGTCACGCTGGCGGTTTGCGCCAAGGGCCCGTAGGCGAGGGCATTGCCACCGCTCGCCGCGTCATAGAGGCCGAGATGCGTCAGGCCGCCGGCGGCGCCCGTGAAGACGAAGCGCAGCGCCTCGGTGTTCCGCTGCGCGCCGGTGCCGGTGAAGATGACCCGCTGGCGGGCATAGCCATTGCCGGCCGGCTCGCCGGTCAGGCCGCCGGCGCCCGCCCCGGTGCCGAGACCGGCATAGACGATGGCGGGCAGCGCGGGCGCGCGGCCGCACAGGGCGCGGGCCAGCATGTTGCGGGCGTAGTCGGTCAGGGTCGGCATGGAGGTGCGTTCCTTTCTGTCCAAGGAGATGTTGCGCGCAGGGGCGGTGCGGCCTCAGCCGGCCGCCGAGACCGCCTGCAGCATGGCGTCGGGCAGGCGCAGCGGGCGGTGGTCGATGAGGGCGACCTCGCCATTCGCCGCACGGTTCAGCGCGGTGGAGGCGTGGCCGACCAGCATCCGGACGAGCCCGGCAGGCGGGGTCACGGCGGCGCTCTGCACCGTGCCGCCATTCAGGCAGAAGGCCACCTCGCCCTGCGCCCAGGCCAGGGCGGCACGGAACGGCGTGCCCGGAACCATGTTGCCGCCCGGGAGCGCGGCCAGGGTGGCGCCGCCGCTGTCCACCACGCCGAAGATCTCCGACCCGCCGGAGGTGTTGCGGATCAGCAGCCGGTTGGCATCCGTGCCGTCGTCGATCTGCAGCAGGCCCTGGCTGGCGCCGAAGGCAGCGGCATTGGGCAGCATGCCCGCCACCACCACCGTCCCCGCGCCGCCGAGGCCGCCGGGCGGCGACCAGATGGGCGCATCGGCGCTGCGCGACGACGCGGCGGGAGCGCCGGCCGGCGGCAGCACCGGGGAGGTGGCCACCTCGCCCCGCTCGAGCTGCGGGGCGCCGAGGAAGAAGGTGGCGTTGATCGCTGCGCCCGCGTTCTGGGTGAAGTAGAAGCGCGGCACCAGGCCTGTGGTGCCGGAGCCCATCACCGTGGTCAGGCTGGGGCGGGCGAGCGTGGCGCCCGGCGAGACCGCCAGGCTGCTCGGGCTGGCCGTGCCGCCGGCGGTGCGGATCGAAAGCTGGATGTTGGACAGGCCGGCGAGGCTGCCGCCGGTCAGTGCCACGAAGAAGCTCGCCGCCCAGATCTCGGTGGCCGTGGTGGGGACCGAGGTGTCCGCATCGAAGGTCAGCGCCGTGTTGAGGCCGTTGCCGGTGCCGCTCACCTGCAGCTGGAATCCGGGGATGCCGTTCAGCACCGCCGGCCCCAGGAGGACGAGGTTGGCCGGGCTGCCCTGCAGGCTCCAGGTGGATGGCAGGGTGCCGGCGGCCGCGCCCTCGCATCGCGGGTTGCGCAGGCTGTTGGTCCTGCCCGCCTCCACCAGCAGCCGGCGGGCCGGCCCGTGGAAACGTGGCGTGTCCGCCGCCGCGGCCTGCCAGAGCCCGGCCGCATCCTGCACCAGCGCCGCACCGGCGCGGCTGAGGGCGACGCGCCCCGCGTGATCCGGGCCCAGCGCGCGCAGCGGGATGCCCGCGCCGGGCAGCCCGAGAAGACTGGCCGTGGTGATCATCAGGGCGCCCCCGCCCCCACCAGCTGGCAGATCTTCGTCGTGCCGCCATCCGGCGAGTAGGCCAGCAGCGTCGCCACGCCGCCGGCGCGGATCCTGGTGAAGCCATCGCTGTTGGTGGGCGAGGCGTTGCTGGTGAAGCCCGACAGCGTCAGCCCCAGATCCGCCCCCGTGCGGTTCACCACCGTGCAGGAGAAGCCATCGCCCGTGTTGGCCCAGCTCAGCGAGAGGGTGGTGCCGGCGTTGGCCACGAGCATCCGCGCATTGTGCGCGGCATGCGTGACGGTGGTGGCCGCCGAGAGCAGCACGGAGGTCAGCCGCCGGTCGGTGAACTGCGCGTCCACATACTGCTTCGTCGCCGCATGCAGGCTGGCCGCCGGGCTGGCGGGCAGCACCAGCGGGCCGGTCAGCGTCACCGTGCCGTTGGCGGCGATGCGGAAGCGTTCCGCCACGCTGCCGCCCTGGCGGGTCTCCACCACCACCGCGCCGGCCTCGGCGCCGCTGGTCACCGCCTCCGCCACCGTCACGAGGCGGGCGAAGACCTGCTCTGTGCCGGCGCTGTTGTTGCCGCTGCTCTCCAGCACGCCGATGCGGTCATTGGCCGCCGGCGTTGCGGAGAGGCGGCGCAGCCGCACCGTCTGCGCCGCCGTCATGCCGCTGCCGCCGAAGGTGAAGCCGGCATTCGGGTTGCCCGTCTCGCCGGCGAAGACGCAGTCGGTGCCGGAGATCGAGAAGCTGGCGTAAGGCGCGTTGCCGCTGTTGTGGAGCCGGAGCTGGCTGCCCAGGCTGCCGCTGCGGCGGTGCAGGTTCACCGCGCCATCCGTGTCCATCGACAGCCGCGTCTCGATCGCGGCGCCCGAGGAGACGGAGGCCAGCTCCAGCCGCCCGGCGGCGATGCGCTGGGTGGTGGGGGTGCCGCTGCCCAGGCGGTTGCCCAGGAGCTGCAGCCGCTGCATCGCCGCCGCGCTGTCGGCGGTGAAGGTGACGGCGCTGGTGTCGCAGCCCGAGACGATGAGGTTGCCTGCGCTGGCGCCGAGATGGATGGCGCTGATGGTGACGTTGCCGGTGCCGGGCGCGCCGGTGAAGTCGCAGCCAATGAGCGACAACTGGCCGGCCAGCACCTCGGCGATGCGGCGGGCGCCGCCGGTGATGTTGACGCCGATCATCTCGTGCTGCTCGTTGCCGGTGGTGTTCACCTGCACCGAGCAGCCCTTGGAGGAGAGGAAGCCGCCCACCCACTTGCAGCGCAGCGCCGTGCCGCCGATGCGCACGCCGATGGTGGCGGGGTCCGCAGCGTCCACCCAGCCATCCGTGCCGCTGTTGAAGAAGCTGCAGGAATGCGTGGCGTCCTGGATGTCGAAGCCGATCTCGTGGCCGAACTCGAAGCAGTTGTCGAAGGTGGCCATGTCGACATCGTTGACGACGAAGCCGGTGCCGGGCCGCCGGTTCGGGCTGATGTAGACGGCGCCGCCCGCCGTCCAGCCGGCCGCGTAGGTGCTGCCCACCAGGTCGACCGTGGTGGCGTCCACCACCGCCACCGTCCAGCGGCCGTAGCAGCCCGGCGCGCCGGAGGTGCGCACCTCGGCGATGTTGATGATGTCGCCATTCACCAGGCTGTGCGGCGTGGCCATGGTGACGCGGAACAGCCCGGCGCCGTTGCTGGCGACGTTGGTGATCAGGATTCGGGTGTTCGACCAGCTCCGCGAGGTGGTGACCAGCGGATGCCAGTTCACCTCGCTGATGCGCGAGACGTCGAAGGAGCGGGCGAAGTAGAGGCCGTTGGTGCAGTCGCCCAGGATGTTCTCGATGCGCACGCGCGCATTGCCGTTGCTGTGGATGCCCCAGTTGAAGCCGAGGATCAGCAGGCGGGAGAGCTGGCTGTCGGCGCCGTTGGCGATGCCGCTGCCGCCGCTGCCGTCGCCGATGGTGACGGCGGTGCCGGCGAAGGCGGCCACCTCGTCCAGCCCCTCGCGCAGCGTGGCCGGTACGCCGAGGCCGCGGCGGAACAGGGCGATGCCGTCCAGCCCGCCATTGCGCCGCACCCGGATGGTGTAGGCGGGATCGACGATCAGCGCGTACGGCACGCCGCTGTAGCTGCCGCCGATCCGCCAGCCGCCGGAGCCGGGGCGGCCGCGCAGGAAGACGCCATCCTTCAGGATCAGGTCGGCCGCGCCGATCAGGTAGCGGCGCGGGCCGATCAGCACCGTGCCGCCGCCGCGCGACGCGGCCGCGTCGATCGCCGCCTGGATGGCGGCGGTGTCGTCGGTCACGCCATCGCCCACTGCCCCGTAGTCGCGCACATGCAGCTCGCGGTCGGCCATGATGCCGCCGCGCAGCTGCCGGATGGTGGCGCGCCGCGTCTCCGCGGCGGCCTGGCTGCCCTGCACGAGCGGCGCCACATCATCGTCGGTGAGAGCGGCGGCCGCCGGCAGTTCCGTGATCTTCTTGTCGGACATGGAGCAGTGATCCTTCGGGCAGGGGAGGGCGGGCGGGCGTGGTCAGAGCAGCAATTCGCCGCCCTCGGCGGCGGCGAGGCTGGCGCCGGATTCGGTCAGCAGCGCGAAGGGCTCGGTGACGACGAAGGACGCCGAGGTCTGCGCCGCCAGCGGCTCCGCCGTGTCCTGCACCCGGATGCGGTAGCCCGAGCCGGGGTCGGGCGCGGTGAAGCTGGCCGAGGCGCCGCCCGACGCCACCGCCACCACGACCGGGCCGGCGATGACCGCGCCCGCGGCGTTGAGCATGCTGAAGCTCAGGCTGGCGACCGGCCCGGTGACGCGCGCGCCGATGGTGAAGCTGCGGCCGATGTAGAGGCCGGTCGGCACCGGATCGAGCGCGACGCTGCGCGTCTCGGCCGGCACCGGGCCGAGCGAGAACTCGAAGCCCAGCGCGGTGCTGCCGTTCAGCCGCAGCGGCGGGGCCGAGGCGTCCAGCACCAGCCCGTTCCCCACCCCCGCGCTGCTGCGCACCGGCAGGAAGGTGAGCGAATCCGCCGATTGCAGCACCACCACATGCCCCGGCTGCAGCCGGGCGGCGACGCTGGTGAAGTAGCCCGGCGCCAGCACCGCGGCGCGGGTGTCCGTGGTGACGTAGAGCCAGAGGGTGAAGCTGTCCGTGCTGGCGAGCGAGGACAGGCCGCGGGGATCGAACGGCATGCGCGTCTCCTGGATGGGTCGCGAAGGGCGTGCGGGCCCGATCCGCGTGCCGGCCCCTGGCGCATGGCGAATGGCGCATGGCGAAGGGCCGGCGCGTGGAGGGGCCGGGAAGGGCGATCAGGAATGCCGGGGAAACGGGCCTGCGCTGGACGCAGCTCACCCGTTGATGGCTAGGATTTAAAGAACATATTGACGCTTTGTCAAGAAAATATTCCCAAATCCATCATCGCCACGCCGCAGCCCGTGGACCCCTGGGCGGCGGGGAATTAACCTGCCGTTCCGTCTCCATTCCGCTGCAGGGACCGCACGATGCTCCGACGCCGGATCGCCACCGCCGCCTTCGCCGCCCTGCTGGGCCTGTCCGCTGCCATGCCCGCCCGCGCCCAGCAGCCGGAGACGGTGCTGAACGTGTACAACTGGTCGGACTACATCGACCCCTATGCCGTGGCGCAGTTCCAGCAGGAGACCGGCATCCGCATCCGCTACGATGTGTATGACAGCCTGGAGACGCTGGAAGGGAAGCTGTCCGCCGGACGCTCGGGCTACGACATCATCGTGCCGACCAGCGAGCCCACCTTCTCCCGCCTGGCGCGGGCCGGTGCGCTGAAGCCGCTCGACCGCGCGCTGATCCCGAACTGGGGCAAGCAGGATGCCACGCTGCTGCGGCAGGTGGAGAGCAGCGACCCGGGCAACCGCTTCGGCGCCATCTACCTCTACGGCACGGTGGGCCTCGGCATCCGCGCCGACCGCGTGCGCGAGTTGTTCCCCGACGCGCCGACCGACAGCCTCGACCTGCTGATGAAGCCGGAGAACGCCCGCCGCCTGGCGCGCTGCGGCATCGCGGTGATGGATTCCGCCACCGACGTGCTGCCCAGCATCCTGCAATGGCTCGGCCGCGACCCCAACAGCACCGAGCCGCGCGACCTGCGCGCCGCCGAGGACGCGCTGACGGCCATCCGCCCGCATGTCCGCGCCATCACCGCCAGCGGCAACATCCTCGATGCCCTGGCCAATGGCGAATACTGCGTGGCGCTGACCTATTCGGGCGATGTCATCCAGGCGCAGGCCCGCGCGCGGGAGGCGAAGCGCGGCGTCGAGATCGGCTATGTGGCGCCGAAGGAGGGCGCGCAGCTCTGGTTCGACATGCTGGCCATCCCGGCCGACGCGCCGCACCCGGAGGCGGCGCACCGCTTCATCGACTTCCTGCTGCAGCCGGCGGTGATGGCGGGCATCACCAACCATGTCCGCTACCCCAACGCCGTGCCGGAGGCGCGCCCGATGGTGAACCCGGCGGTGCGGGACGACCCGGATGTCTACCCCACGCCCGAGATGCTGAAGCGCACCTTCACCACCGCGCCGCTGACGCCCGCGGCGGAGCGGGCGCGCAGCCGCAGCTGGAGCCGCTTCAAGGCCGGCCGCTGAATTGTGCCGCTGCTGTCCCTCCGTGGCCTGAGCAAGCGCTTCGGCCAGACCCTCGCGCTCGACCGCCTCGACCTCGATGTGGCGGCGGGCGAGTTCCTCACCCTGCTCGGCGGCTCCGGCTCCGGCAAGTCCACCCTGCTGCGGGTGGTGGCGGGGTTCGAGGCGGCGGATGCGGGGGCGGTGCTGCTGGAGGGGCGCGACCTCTCCGGCGTGCCGCCGCACGCCCGGCCGCTGAACATGATGTTCCAGTCCTATGCCCTGTTCCCGCATCTGAACGTGGCGGCCAACGTCGCCTATGGCCTGAAGCGGGATGGCGTGCCGCGCGCCGAACGCGCCGGCCGCGTGGAGCAGGCGCTGGCCATGGTCGGGCTGGAGGGCTTCGGCGGGCGGCTGCCGCACCGTCTCTCCGGCGGGCAGCGGCAGCGCGTGGCGCTGGCCCGCGCCCTGGTCAAGCGCCCGCGCCTGCTGCTGCTCGATGAACCGCTCGGCGCGCTGGACGCCAACCTGCGCGAGCGCACCGGCTTCGAGCTGCGTGCCCTGCAACGCGAGACGGGGGCCGCCTTCATCATGGTGACCCACGACCAGCAGGAGGCGCTGGCCCTGGCCGACCGCGTGGCGGTGCTGGAGCACGGCCGGGTGGTGCAGCTCGGCGCGCCGCGCGCGGTCTATGACCGGCCGGCGACGCGCTTCGTCGCCCAGTTCCTCGGCACGGCCAATGTGCTGGAGGGCCGTGCCGCCGGCGAAGGCTTCGACTGCCCGGGCCTCGCCGCCACGCTGCGCCCGGAGGGGGCGCTGCCGCCGGGCACCACGGCCTGCGCCCTGCGGCCCGAGCGCATCGCGCTCCGCCCCGGCGCGCAGGGCCCGAACAGCGCCGGCGGCGTGGTGGAGGAGGTGGCCTTCCGCGGCGATGACAGCCTGCTGCTGGTGCGCGCCGAGGGTGGCGCACTGCTGCGCGTGGGCCATGCCGAGGAGGATGGCCCGCCGCCGCCGCGTGGCAGCGCCGTGCGCCTGGGGTGGGAGGCGGCCTCCGTGGTGCCGCTGGCCGGCTGATGCGCACCGCGCTGCACGCCATCCTGCGCCCCTTGCCGCTGGCCGTCCCGTCGCTGTGGCTGGCGCTGCTGGTGGCGGCACCGCTGCTGGTGGTGCTGGTACTGGCCTTCGCCTGGCCGGCCGAGAGCGTGCCGCCCATCGCCCCGCCCTGGGGCGCGGAGGGGCCGAACACCGAGCCCTTCGCCCTGGTGCTGGAGGATTCCTTCTACCATGCGGCCTTCGCGCAGGCGGCGCTGGTGGCGGCGGGCACGGCGGCGCTCTGCCTGCTGCTGGGCTTCCCCATGGCGATGGGCCTGGCCCGCGCCACCCCCGCCTGGCGGCTGCCGCTGCTGATGGCGGTGCTGCTGCCGTTCTGGACCGGCTTCCTGCCTCGCCTCGGCGCCTGGATCGGCCTGCTGCGCGACGAGGGCTGGGTCAACACCGTGCTGCAATCCCTCGGCCTGATCACCGATCCGCTGCCGCTGCTCTATTCCTGGCCGGCGCTGTTCCTCGGCATGGCGCATGCGTACCTGCCCTTCGCCGTGCTGCCGCTCTATGCCAGCCTCTCGCGCCGGGACCCGGCGATGGAGGAGGCGGCGGCCGATCTCGGCGCCACGCCCTGGGCGGTGTTCCGCACCGTCACCCTGCCGCTGGCGGCGCCGGGGGCGGCGGCGGCCTTCCTGCTGGTGTTCATCCCGGCGGCGGGGGAATACGTCATCCCCGAGCTGCTGGGGCCGCCGGGGGCGCAGCTTGTCGGCCGCGTGCTGTGGCAGGAATTTTTCCAGAACCGCGACTGGCCGGTGGCGGCGGCGCTGGCGGTGCTGCTGCTGCTGGCGCTGCTGCTGCCCATCCTGCTGTTCCAGCGGCTGGAGGCGCGCCGATGAGCCGGGGGACGGGACAGGGCGGCATGGCGCGGCTGGGCCTGATGCTGGGCCTCGGCTTCCTCTGGCTGCCGGTGCTGCTGCTGGCGGGCTACGCCTTCAGCGAGAGCCGCATCCCCTTCCAGTGGGGCGGCTTCTCGCTGCGCTGGTTCGCCGCCCTGGCCGAGAATGAGCGGCTGCTGGAGGCCGCCTGGCTGTCGCTGCGCGTGGCGCTGGGCTCGGCCACGCTGGCGGTGCTGCTGGGCGGCGCCACCGGCTGGGTGCTGGCGCGGCGCGGGCCGTTCCGCGGCCGGGCGCTGTTCGGCGTGCTGGCCGGCGCGCCGCTGGTGCTGCCGGACGTGGTGATGGGCCTCTCCCTGCTGCTGCTCTTCGTGCTGCTGGAGGGCGCCACGGGCTGGCCCGCCGGGCGCGGCGCCACCACCATCCTGCTGGCGCACGCCACCATCGGCGCAGCCTATGTGGCGGTGCTGGCGCAGGCGCGGCTGGCCGAGATGGCGCCCGAGCTGGAGGAGGCGGCGCGCGACCTCGGCGCCGGTCCGGCCACCGCCTTCGCCACCGTCACCCTGCCGTTGATGGCGCCAAGCCTGGCGGCGGGCTGGCTGCTGGCCTTCACCCTCTCGCTGGACGATGTGGTGGTGGCGAGCTTCGTCTCCGGCCCTGCCGGCACCACCCTGCCGATGGTGGTGTTCTCCATGCTGCGGCTGGGGCTGACGCCGGAGGTGAATGCGCTCGCCGTCATCATCCTGGCTCTGGCGGGGCTCGGCGGCGGCCTCGCCCTGCTGGCCATGCGCGGCCTGCGCAGTCTTTGAACCTTCCGTGTGCCCGGCTTGCCGGCCGGGCGCCGCATCCCAGATCGAATTTGTGGACGACCTGGCTGCGCATGGCGTGGTGGTCACATCCTACCACATGGCCACCCGGCTGCCGTTGCCCGGGCCTTCCGTGAAGCGAATGCCGCGCCCCCCCGGCGCGACAGGCAATCGAACACGGCGCCGCGGCGCGGCGCGGGAGGACGACAATGGCCACGACCTGGACCGAGGCGCCCGACATGGCCCGGCACGAACCCGCCATACACCGGATCGGCAGCACGGAGGTCGGCCAGGCGCTGGCCCTCGGCTGGCGGGATTTCCTGGCCAACCCTACGCAGCTCGTCTTCCTGGCGATCCTCTATCCGATCATCGGCCTGATCGCCGCGCAGCTCGCGGCGGGCCGGGATGTGATGCCGCTGTTCTGGCCGCTGGTGTCGGGCTTCACCCTTCTCGGGCCGGTCGCGGCGCTCGGCGTCTATGAGCTGAGCCGGCGCCGCGAGCAGGGCCAGCCGACCCGCTGGACCGATGCCCTGGCGGTGCGCCACTCCCCGGCCCTCACCTCCATCATCGGCCTCGGCGTGCTGCTGCTGGCCATCTTCGTCGCCTGGATCTTCACCGCGCGGGCGATCTACGGCATAACGCTGGGCGATACCCCGGCCACCGCCACCGATTTCCTCAGCCGGGTACTCTACAGCCGCGAGGGGCACCAGCTGATGCTGCTGGGCAACCTGGCGGGCTTCCTGTTCGCGGTGCTGGTGTTCTCCCTCACCGTCGTCTCCTTCCCGATGCTGCTCGACCGTGCGGGGCGGGGCCTGCCGGTCAACGCACGCATGGCCATGCGCGCCTCCCTGCGCGCGGTGCGCACCAATCCGGGCCCGTTGGCGCTGTGGGGCTTCCTCATCGCCCTGTTGCTGGCTCTGGGCAGCCTGCCTCTCTTCGTCGGCCTGGCGGTGGTCGTGCCGGTGCTGGGCCATGCCACCTGGCACCTCTACCGCCGGATCGTCCGCGACTGAGCGCCGGAGGCCGGCCGCCTCCGGACCCGCCCTGGGTTCCGGAGGCCCCCAGCCAGGCACGCGATCCAGGCACCCGAGCCAGGCAGAAGAGGGCCGGCTTCGTCATTCCCGCACCGCCATCCGGCCAGCATGCCGCGCAGGGGGAACCCCCGCGGCGGCGGCCTGTTTGTCTTTCTGCAACAAGCTTCTGGCCGGCAGGCAGGGCGGAGTGGCCGTCCTGGAGTCTCTTTTCCGGAAGTCTCCGATGCCGGCGCAGGCCGCAGATGAGCCGCCGATGCCTGTCTGTGCCGGCAACAGGCAGGGGCCGGCAGCAAAGAGGGGCCGGAAGCAGAAAGGGGAAAGACAGCATGGGTGACGAACACCGCACGAGCGGACCGCGGCCGCAGGGGCTGGGGGCACAGGGCCCCGGCAACGCACATGGCATCCCCGCCGATCATGAGCCCGATGTGGAAGGGCGGCCCTTCAGCCCGGAGGGTGGCCGGCCCGCCCAGGACCCGGACGCCATGGCCAGGAAGGTGCTGAACCGCACGCCGCCTGGCCCTGCGTCTGATGACGGTGCGGGGTCGGACGGGGCCGGCGGCGACAGCTAGGATACCGCTGGCGAAGATGAGGTCCCTGGAGGGGGCTGGTGCTGTTCCCGGCACACCCTCTCTGCGGACGATGCCGGCCCTGCCCGAGAACGATGGCCATCAGGCCCGGCTTCCGGGTGTCCGGAACGTCCGGCGAGCCGTCTCGTGACCCCGGAGGAATGTCGATGCTCATACCCCGCAGCATTCACGCCCTGATCGACTATATCTATGGCGTCGTACTGATCGGAATACCGTACTTCCTCGGCTTCGCCTGGCAGGAACCGGCACGCATGGTGTTCTGGGCCTTCGGCTTCGGGGCCATCCTCTACAGCCTGCTGACCAATTACCGGCTGGGTCTGCTGAAGCTGATCCCTTTCCGCATCCATCTGGTGCTGGATGTGGTGGCGGCGCTCGCCCTGCTGGCCTCCCCCTGGCTGCTCGGCTTTTCGGAGGAGGTCTGGGTGCCGCATGTGGTGCTCGGGGTGCTGGCGATCGGTGTCGTGCTGCTGAGCCGGAGGACGGATGACACCTTGCCCGCTCCGCTGCGCGACTAGGGCCGCTCCCCCGCGGGCAGGGCAGGGGCTGCCAGAGCGGTGGCGGAACGGCCGGCCCGGCCTTGGCGCCGCGCCATGGCGGAATCGGCCCCGCCGGGCGGCATGGCGCCTTGTCGGGGCGGCCGGCTGGGGTCTAGGGTCCGCCGTCTTTCGAGTTGGACCCATCCTTCCATGAACCTGATCGCCGAGCGGCTCGACCGCATCGCCCCCTCCCAGACCATCGCCATCACCGCCAAGGCGCGGGCGCTGAAGGCCGAGGGCAAGAATGTCATCAGCCTCTCGGCCGGGGAGCCCGATTTCGACACCCCCCGCAACGTCAAGGACGCGGCGATCGCGGCGATCGAGAAGGGTGAGACCCGCTACACCGACGTCGCCGGCACCAGGGCGCTGCGCGAGGCCTGCGCCACCTATTTCCGCCGCGAGCACGGGGTGGAGTACAAGCCGGAGGAGATCGTCGTCTCCACCGGCGGCAAGCAGGTGATCTTCAACGCCATCCTGGCCACGATCGACGCCGGCGACGAGGCGATCATCCCGGCGCCGTGCTGGGTCTCCTACCCCGACATCGTGACGCTGGCCGAGGGCAAGCCGGTGATCGTGCCGGCCGGGCAGAACCAGGGCTTCAAGATCACGCCCGAGCAGCTCGAGGCGGCGATCACGCCCCGCACCAAGTGGTTCATGCTGAACAACCCCTCCAACCCGACCGGCGCCGCCTACAGCGCGGAGGAGCTGAAGGCGCTGGCCGAGGTGCTGCTGCGCCACCCGGACATCTGGATCTTCACCGACGACATCTACGAGAAGCTGACCTATGGCGGCTTCAAGGCCCGCACCCTGGTCGCGGTGGAGCCGCGCCTGAAGGAGCGGACCGTGACGATGAATGGCTGCTCCAAGGCCTACGCCATGACCGGCTGGCGCATCGGCTTCGCCGGCGCGCCGGTGAAGCTGATCAAGGCGATGGACAAGCTGCAGGGCCAGTCCACCTCCAACACCTCCTCCATCTCGCAGGCCGCCGCCGTCGAGGCGCTGACGGGGCCGCAGGATTCGGTCGAGGCGATGCGCGTCGTCTATGAGCGCCGCCGCGACCTGGTGGTGGGGCTGCTGAACCAGGCGCCGGGCATCCACTGCATCGTGCCCGATGGCGCCTTCTACGTCTTCCCCTCGATCCATGGCTGCCTGGGCAAGACCACGGCCTCCGGCAAGAAGATCGAGACGGACGAGGATTTCGTCACCGCGCTGCTGGAGGATGAGGGCGTCGCCGCCGTGCACGGCTCGGCCTTCATGTTCCCCGGCCATTTCCGCATCAGCTACGCGACCGACGACGCCTCGCTGACCGAGGCCTGCACGCGCATCCAGCGCTTCTGCGCCGGGCTGAAGTGACCTGAGCGGAGGGGGAGGGCGGGCGGCGCGCCGCCCTCCCTCCGCCGGGCGCGGGGTGCCTCAGCCCAGCTTCAGCACGATGCGGCCATCGATCGCGCCGCGCTCCATGCGGGCGAAGATGTCGTTGATCTCCTCCAGCCGGCCCCAGCTGAAGTGGGATTCCACCTTGCCCTCTCCGGCGAAGGCCAGCGCCTCCTCCAGGTCCTGCCTCGTGCCGACGATCGAGCCGCGCACGGTGATGCGCTTCAGCACCGTGTCGAAGATCGGCATGGCGAAGCGGCCCGGCGGCAGGCCGACCAGCGCCATGGTGCCGTGCGGCCGCAGCATGGCGAAGGCCTGCTCGAAGGCGGCGGGCGAGACGGCGGTGACGAGCACGCCATGCATGCCGCCCGCGCGGCGCTGCAGCACCTCGCCCGGGTCCTGCTCCCGCGCGTTCACCACCAGGTCGGCGCCGAGGTTGCGGGCCAACTCCAGCTTCTCCGGGTGCACGTCCACGGCCGCCACGTGCAGCCCCATGGCCCGGGCATACTGCACCGCCATGTGGCCAAGCCCGCCGATGCCGGAGATGGCCACCCACTCGCCGGGCCGCGCCTCCGTCTCCTTCAGCCCCTTGTAGACGGTGACGCCGGCGCAGAGCACCGGTGCGGCCGGGCCGAAATCCAGCGCGTCCGGCAGCAGGCCGACATAGTCCGGATCCGCCACCACGTATTCGGCGAAGGTGCCGTTGACCGAGTAGCCGGTGTTCTGCTGGCGGGCGCAGAGCGTCTCCCAGCCGGTGCGGCAATGCGGGCAGCCGCCGCAGGCGGTGTGCAGCCAGGGCACGCCGACGCGGTCCCCCTCCCGCACCCGCCGCACCCCGGCGCCCAGCGCGGCCACATGGCCCACCCCCTCATGCCCCGGGATGAAGGGCGGGCGCGGCTTCACCGGCCAATCCCCCTTCACCGCGTGCAGGTCCGTGTGGCAGACGCCGGTGGCGGCGAGGCGGACCAGCACCTGGCCGGGCCCGGGCTCGGGCACCGGCACCTCCTCGATCGTCAGGGGGGCGCCGAATTGCCGCGCCACGGCGGCCCGCATCATCCTGGCCATCTGCCAATCCTTCTGCTGCGCGCGGCACGCTACGGGGCGGGGCGGCAGGGCGCCTTGCGCTGCATCAAGCGCGCGCCACCTTGGCGCGCGGCGCGGCCGGGCCTAGGCTGCGCCCCCTTGTTCGCCTGACATGTCGGAGATCATCCCAGCCATGCCCGCCCTCGCCGGTCGTCTGAACGACATTGCCGTCTCCGCCTCCGTTGTCATGGGCACCCGTGCCCGGGCGCTGGCCGCCGAAGGCAAGAAGGTGATCAGCCTCGCCGCCGGCGAGCCCGACTTCGCCACCCCCGCCCATGCCATCGAGGCGGCGCACCAGGCGGCGCTCTCCGGCGACACCAAGTACCCGCCGACCGACGGCACGCCGGCGCTGAAGAAGGCGGTGCAGAAGAAGTTCAAGCGCGACAACAACCTCGACTACGCGCTGGACGAGATCATCGTCGCCAATGGCGGCAAGCAGATCATCATGGACGCGCTGCTCGCCACCTGCGACCAGGGCGACGAGGTGCTGATCCCCGCCCCCTACTGGGTCAGCTACGCCGACATGGCGAAGCTGGCGACGGCCACGCCCACCTTCGTCAACTGCCCGCAGAACAACGGCTTCAAGCTGCGCCCGGAGGATCTGGACGCGGCCATCACGCCGAAGACCAAGTGGCTGTTCCTGAACTTCCCGAACAACCCGACCGGCGCCGCCTGCTCCCGCGCGGAGATGCAGGCGATCGCGGCGGTGATGCTGAAGCACCCGCATGTCTGGATCCTGACCGACGACATGTACGAGCACCTCGTCTATGAGGGCGGCTTCTGCACCATCGCCGATGTCGAGCCGCGGCTGAAGGACCGGGTGCTGACGGTCAACGGCACCTCCAAGACCTATGCCATGACCGGCTGGCGCGTCGGCTTCGCCGGCGGCCCGAAGCCGCTGATCAAGGCGATGACCAACATGCAGGGCCAGCTCACCAGCGGCATCAGCACCATCAGCCAGGCCGCCGCCGTGGCCGCGCTGGAAGGGCCGCAGGATCTGGTCGCCGAGCGTGCCGCCATCTACCGCGAGCGGCGCGACCTGGTGGTGGAGATGCTGAACCAGGCCCCCGGCATGGTCTGCCACAAGCCCGAGGGCGCCTTCTACGTCTACCCCGACATCGCCGGCTGCATCGGCAAGACCAGCAAGGGCGGCCGCAGGCTGGAGACGGACACCGATTTCGCCCTGGCCCTGCTGGAGGAGAAGCTGGTGGCCACCGTGCAGGGCACGGCCTACGGCATGAGCCCCTATCTGCGCATCTCCTACGCCACCGACACGGAAAGCCTGCGCGAGGCCTGCGCGCGCATCCAGGAGTTCTGCCGGGAGCTGGCGTGAGCGGCGCCGGCTTCACGCTGCGCGCCGGGCGGGACGCGGACGCGGCGGATTTCATCCGCCTCGTCGGCGATGCCTGGGGCGAGTACCCGAACTGCATCCTCGACGTGGATGGCGAGGTGCCCGAGCTGCGGGCGCTCGCCAGCTATTTCGCGGCGGCCGGCGGCGCGCTCTGGGCGGCGGAGGCGGCGGGGCGCGTGGTGGGCATGGTGGCCACGCGGCCGCTCGGCTCCGACCGCGCCTGGGAGATCTGCAAGATGTATGTCGAGAAGGCGCAGCGCGGCACCGGCCTCGCCCATGCCCTGCTCGGCGGCGCGGAGGAGCATGCCCGCGCCCAGGGCGCGCAGCGGATCGTGCTCTGGACGGACACCCGCTTCGAGGCGGCGCACCGCTTCTACGAGAAGCGCGGCTATGTCCGCTCCGGCTCCATCCGCATCCTCGACGACATCTCGAAATCGCTGGAATTCCGCTACGCCAAGCCGCTGGTCGGGCTGGTGGTGGAGGCGCTGGACGCCGCCGCCGCCGCCAGCGCCGAGCGCAGCCTGGCGGAGATGCTGGTGGCCTGCGTGGCCGATGGCGCCGCCACCGGTCACCTGCCGCCGCTCTCCCTCGAGACGGCGCGCGCCTTCTGGCGGCGCGTCTCGGGCGAGGCGGCGCTGGGCAACAAGCTGCTGCTGGTGGCCTGGCAGGAGGGGCGGGTGGCCGGCACGGTGCAGCTCAACCTCGCCATGCCGCAGGACCAGGCGCACCGCGCCGTGGTGGAGCAGCTCCTGGTGCACCCGGATTTCCGCCGCCGGGGCATCGGCCGGGCGCTGATGCAGCGGGTGGAGCAGGCGGCGCGCGGCATCGGCCGCTCGCTGCTGACGCTCGACATCCGTGCCGGCGCGGCGGCCGAGGCGCTGTGCCGCAGCCGGGGCTGGGTGGCGGCGGGGCGCATCCCGGGCTTCTCGCGCGATGCCACGGGCGCGCTGACCGACCAGCTGCTGCTCTACCGCACGCTCTGAGGGCCGGGCCGGGAGGGGGCACCCCTTCCGGGCCGCCCGCCCTTGTCCTACGCTCGCGGAATGATCACGCCGGAATACTGCCGCGCCATGGCGGCCTACAACAGCGAGATGAACCGCCGCTTCTACGCCGCCGCCTCCAGGCTGGACGAGGCGGCGCGGACACGCCCGCGCGGCGCTTTCTTCGGCTCGCTGCACGGCACGCTCTGCCATCTGGTCTGGGGCGACATGCAGTGGATGAGCCGCTTCGATGGCGGGCCGCCGCCGCCGGCCAAGCTGCCCGAGAGCGCCGGCATGATCCGTGACTTCGCCGCGCTGGCCGCCGCCCGCGTGGCGCTCGACGCGCGCATCGAGGCCTGGGCGGCGGGGCTGGACGCGGCGCGGCTGGCGGGTGACCTCACCTGGTACAGCGGCGCCGCTGGCCGCGAGGTGACCCGCCCCATGGCCCTGCTGGTGGTGCATTTCTTCAACCACCAGACGCATCATCGCGGCCAGGCCCATGCCCTGCTGACGGCCGAGGGTGCCCGGACCGGGGATACGGACCTGTTCCTCGTGCTGTCCTGACCCGCGCAAAGCGGGCAGGGGGGGCGAAAACTCCCCCGCGCCTTCCGTGTTCTCCCCGCGACACGCAAGGGAGACCACGACATGCCCGACATTCAGCAGAGCAAGATCCTGATTCTCGCCACGGACGGCTTCGAGGAATCCGAGCTGTTCGTGCCGCTGGAGAAGCTGCGCGCCGCCGGTGCCACCGTGCATGTGGCCGCGCCCGGCAAGACCCGCGAGCCCGGCAGCATCGTCGCCTGGGACGGCCAGAAGCAGCCGGAGGATTGGGGCCGCAAGGTGCCGGTGGACCGCAAGCTGGAGGAGGCCGCCGCCGATGACTACGACGCCATCGTGCTGCCCGGCGGCGTGCTGAACCCGGACCAGCTGCGCGTGAACCCCGCCGTCATCAGCCTGGTGCGGGACTTCGCCGCCAAGGGCAAGGTGGTGGCCTCGATCTGCCACGGCCCGTGGATCCTGGTGGAGGCCGGGCTGGCGAAGGGCCGCAAGATGACCTCCTTCGCCTCGATCAAGACCGATGTGCAGAATGCCGGCGCCAACTGGCTGGACCAGGAGGTGGTGACCGACCAGGGCATCGTCACCAGCCGCTCGCCCGAGGATCTCGATGCCTTCGTCGCGAAGATCATCGAGGAGGTGCGCGAGGGCGACCACGGCCCCCGCCGCGCCGCCTGAACGGCCTGTGCGAGACCGGGCCGGGGGAGGCATCCCCCGGCCCTTTTCACGTCCTCAACGCAGGAACGGCCCGACCGCCGCGAGCACCGCCTCCGGCGCCTCCTCGGCGAGGTAGTGGCCGCTGCGCACCGGGCCGCCGCTGACCGGCCCGGCGGCATAGCCCTGCCACAGCTCCAGCGGCTGATACCACTGGCCGATCTTCCCCTTCTCGCCCCACAGCACCATCAGCGGGCAGCGGATCTTCTCCCCCGCCGCGCGGCTGGCGCGGTCATGCTCCAGGTCGATGGTGGCGGCGGCGCGGTAATCCTCGCAGATGGCGGTGACAGTGCCGGGCCGGCGCAGCGCGGCGAGGTAGTCGGCACGCGCCTCGGGGTGGAAGAAGCCCCTGTCCTTCGGCTCGCGCGAGGTCTGCAGGTCGAACCAGTCCTCGACGTCGCGCAGGATCATGCGCTCCGGCAGGTCGTGCTTCTGCGCCAGGAAGAACCAGTGGTAGTAGCCGAGCGCGAAGGCCATGTCGGTGCGCTCGAAATGCTCGATCGTCGGCACGATGTCGAGCAGGGCGAGCCGCTCCACCGCCTCCGGCGCGTCCAGCGCCAGCCGGTGCGCCACGCGGGCGCCGCGGTCATGCGCCAGCACGCGGAAGCGCTCATGGCCGAGGCCGCGCATCAGCCCCAGCATGTCGGCTGCCATGGCGCGCTTGGCGTAGGGCGCATGGTCGGGGGTCGGTCCCGGCTTGCCGGAGAAGCCGTAGCCGCGCAGGTCCGGGCAGATCACCGTGTGGCGCTCGGCCAGAAGGGGCGCGATACGGTGCCACATGGCATGGGTCTGCGGGTTGCCGTGCAGCAGCAGCAGGGGCGGGCCCTCGCCCCCCCGGCGCAGGCGCAGCGTCTGGCCCGCGACGTCGCGTTCCTCCAGGACGAATCCCTCGAAGATCATGCCGTTTCCTCCTCTCCGGAGGGCTCAGCCCAGCACGGTATAGACGCCGAGCGCCAGCCCCGCCGCGCAGAAGCCCATGGACAGGCCCGGCCAGATGCTGCGGGGGCCACGGCTGGCCAGCAGCAGGTTGAAGACCAGCGACAGCCCGAAGCCCACCGCAGCGGTGGTCAGCGGCCGCATGTAGATGCCCCACACCAGCAGGCCGATCCACAGGAAGAAGGCCAGCCTGGCCAGGAGCTTCCAGATCGTGTCGGCCGCGTCGGAGGCCGGGCGCAGCTCCGGCACGTTGGAGCGGGTGTGGATGAAGGCACCGCCCGAGAGCAGCAGCAGCGCGGGAATGAAGGTGTCCATGCCTCAGCCGGGTAGCCAAGCCGGCGCCCCTTGCCAAGCCGCAAAGATGGGCCTGTCTGAGCTCAGCCTGCGCCGCCGCAGGATTTCCTGTCGCCGCCGCGCAGCAGCAGCGGGCAATAGGGGCATTCCTGGCGTTCCGGCAGGCGGTAGAGCAGGCAGCAGACCTTGCGCCAGTGCTGCCGCCCCTCCGGCCCTTCCAGCAGGCGCATCGGCTCGTGCAGTGGGTTGGCCGAGCCATCTGGCCAGTGCGTGGCCTCGATGACGGCCTGGCCTGGCGCCGCGCTGCCGGGCGGCGCGCCCTCGGCGGTGGCGGCCTCCCGCACGATCCAGGCGAAGTAGCTGGCGGCGTTGGCCCAGAGCACCCGGGGCGCCAGCCGCGCCTCGGCCGCCCAATGCGCGATCAGCGGCGCCAGATGCTCCTGCACCAGCGGCGCGAAGCGGGCGAAGGCGTCGGCCGGGGGCGGCGCCTCGCGCCCGGCATCGGGCAGGGCGATGGCGGCGGGCATGCCTTGCTCGGTCAGCATCACCGCCCCGCCCTGCGGCGCCAGCGGCAGGCTGCGATGCGCCAGCAGCAGCGTCAGCACCACCGGCGGGATCAGGGTGTAGAAATAGTGCCGGCTCCACAGCGAGAGCAGAGCGCGCCGGTCCTGCCCCGGCTGGCGGCGCAGCAGCGGCGCCAGGATCGCCTCCACGCCGCCGGGCGCCATCAGCGCGGCCAGCGGCAGCGAAGGGCCCGGCGTGCCCAGCGGCACCAGCCCTGCGCCGGCGCGGGTCAGGGGGCCGGTGAGGAAGGGGAAAGGCGTCATGCGCCCCTGCATAGCGCGGATGAGAAGCGTTCGCATCCAATTTCCGCGGCGGCGGGGCAATTGGCCCCGCCGCCGGCCCCGCGCTACTCCACCTGCACATTGGCGGCGCGGATCACCGCCGCCCAGCGCGCGATCTCGGCCTCCAGGAAGCGGCCCGCCTCCTCCGGCGTGCCACCCACCGTCTCGAAGCCCATGCCTTCCAGGTTCCGCACGGTGGCCGGCTCCCGCACGATGGCGGCGATCTCGGTCGAGACGCGGCGCACGATCTCGGGCGGCGTGCGGGCCGGCGCCAGCAGCAGGCACCAGGTGGAGGAGACGAAATCCGGCACGCCGGCTTCGGCGAAGGTCGGGATGTCCGGCGCGAAGGGCGGGCGGGCGGCGCTGGCGATGGCGAGCGGGCGGGCGTTGCCGGCCTCGAATTGCGGCCGCAGGGTCGAGTAGGTGTCGAACATGGCGCTGATGTTGCCGGCGATCAGGTCCTGCAGCGCCGGCTGGGTGCCGCGATAGGGCACATGCACCAGCCGGGTGCCGGTGCGCGCCTGCAGATCCTCCATCGTCAGGTGCGCCGCCGCGCCTATGCCGCTGGAGCCGAAGTTCAGCGCTCCCGGCTTGGCCTTCGCCTCGGCCAGGAGCTCGGGCAGGGTGCGGGGCCGCATCTTCCCGCTGCCGGCCAGGATCAGCGGCGCCGAGACGACATGCGAGACGGGGGCGAAATCCGCCACGGGGTCGAAGGGCAGGCGGCCCTTGAACAGCGTGGCGTTGGCGGCGTGCGCGCCGATCACCATGACGAAGGAATAGCCATCGAGCGGGCTGCTGGCGACGACCCCGGCGCCCAGGATGCTGTTGGCGCCGGGGCGGTTCTCGATGACGACCGGCTGGCCGAGGCGGCGGGAAAGCTGCTCGCCGACCAGGCGGGCGGCGATGTCGGTGGTGCCGCCCGGCGCATAGGGCACGACGATGCGGATGGGCCGGGCCGGCCAGGCCTCGGCCCGGGCCCCGCCGCCGGGCGCCAGCGCGGCGAGGCCCGCCGCGCCTAGCGTGAGCGCCTGGCGGCGCGGGAGGCCGGGTGTGAAGCTGCTGGGCATGGACGTTTCCCCTGTCTTTCGTTCGTTGCCGCCCCACTCTGCCGCAGGACAGCCGCCGGGCAAGCCGGTAACGAAGCCAGACTCGGGAAAGAGCGCGTGCCTCAGCCTTTCAGCAGGTGGCGGCTGGCGCGCCGCAGCAGCCAGCCTTGCAGGCCCGGTGCCTTGTGGATGGCGTCGCGCAACGCCTTCAGCTCGGCCTCCGCGCGGGAGCGGGCGAGGGCGGCCTCCACCGCGTGGCCGCGGGCGACCTGCCGTTCCTCCTCCAGCGTGGCGAGGCGGCGCGCCACCCGGCTCCTCTCGCCCTCCGGCCCCTGGCTGATCTCGCGTAGCAGGGCGCGGGCCTCCTCCAGCTCCTGCCGCAGACGCTCGACCTCACCCTGTGCGGCCGCTCCCTGAGGTGCCGCCGAGGACGGGCCGGCCAGACGAGGAGCGCGGGTGTTCGGGATGCTCTTGGAACGCTTGCGGCCCATGCCGGCTTTCCCCTCTCTGCCAAGCCAGGGTCGATACCCTTCCTGGCCGCATGGGGAAAGGCCAACGTCACCGAAAGCGGGAAGCCAAAAAAAGAGGCCCGGAAAACAGAGTTTTCCAGGCCAGTCATACAGGGAGGCTTCACGTCTGGGAGACGAAGGGTCAGAGACCCTTTCCGACCTAGTCGCCGGATGAAGAGACCCTAATGTGCGTCGCAGCATGCGCGTAGGTCGAATATCGCCACTCCGCCATGCGTTCCGCGCATGATGAAGTTTTCGCGTCCTCCCTCAGCCGTTGAGGCTGGCCAGTTCGGACACCAGGAAGTCGCGGAACACGCCGACACGCTTGGAATGCCGCATCTCTTCCGGATAGACGAAATAGGCGTCGATGCGCGGCGCCTTGAGGTCGCCCAGCACCGGAATGAGGTCGCGCAGGTCGTCGCCCATGTAGTCGGGCAGGGCGGCGAGGCCGAGGCCGGAGCGCACGGCGTGCAGCATGGCGGGCAGGCTGTTCACCTCCACCGCCGCGCGGCGCGGGCTTCCGGGGCGGCGCCCGGCTTCCAGCAGCCAGTTGATGCTTTCCACCGGTGGCCGGTAATCGCCATAGACGATCAGCCGGTGGGCATCGAGATCCTCGGCCCGCTGCGGGATGCCGGCCTGCTTCAGGTATTCCGGCGAGCCCACCACCTTCCAGCCGAAGGTGGCGACATGCCGCTGGATCAGGTCCGGCTGCTTCGGCGGGTGCATGCGGATGGCGACATCCGCCTCGCGCATGGCGAGGTCGAGATCGGCGTCGTCCAGCAGCAGCGTCACCGTCACGTCGCTGTGCAGGCCCATGAAGCGGCGCAGGCGCGGCGCCAGCCAGGTGGTGCCGAAGCCGGTGGTGGTGGTCACCTTCAGCCGGCCTGCGGCGCGTTCCCGGCTCTCGGTCAGCAGCGCCTCGGTCATCGCCAGCTTGGCGAAGACCTCCCGCACGGTGCGGTTCAGCGTCTCGCCCTGCTCCGTCAGGATCAGGCCGCGCGCATGGCGGTGGAAGAGGGGCACCTGCAGCGCCTCCTCCAGCGCCTGGATCTGGCGCGAGACGGCCGACTGGCTGAGGTTCAGCGACTCACCCGCATGGGTGAAGCTGCCCGCCTCGGCGACGGCGTGGAAGACCCGGAGCTTGTCCCAATCGAGCGGCATGGCGGGTCAGGCGGCTTCGGCGGTGGCGGCGGCGTCCTCGCGCTCAGCGAGGAACTTCTCCGCCTCCAGCGCCGCCATGCAGCCGGTGCCGGCGGCCGTCACCGCCTGGCGGTAGACACGATCCTGCACATCGCCGGCGGCGAAGATGCCTGCCCGGCTGGTCCGCGTCGAATCAGGGGCCGTCACCAGATATCCTTCCGCATCCATGTCCAGCTGTCCCTTGAACAGGCTCGTGGCCGGGGCGTGGCCGATGGCGACGAAGACGCCATCCACCGCCAGTTCCCGCGCCTGGCCGGTGTCGCGGTCGCGCAGGGCGAGGCCGCGTGCCACGGGCGTGCGCCCCCCGGTCTCCGCCAGGACCTGCTCGGTCAGCGTGTTCCAGAGGATCGTCACGTTGCTCTTGGCCATCAGCCGCTTCTGCAGGATCCGCTCCGCCCGTAGCGTGTCGCGGCGGTGAATCAGCGTCACGTGCCGCGCCAGGTTGGAGAGGTAAAGCGCTTCCTCCACCGCGGAGTTGCCGCCGCCGATCACCGCGACGTCCTTGTTGCGGTAGAAGAAGCCGTCGCAGGTGGCGCAGGCCGAGACGCCGAAGCCGGAAAGCTCCTTCTCGCCCGGGATGCCCAGCCACTTGGCCTGGGCGCCGGTGGCGATGACCACGGCCTCGGCCTCGTAGCTGTCGCCCGAATCGCCGGTGCAGCGGAAGGGCGGGCCGGCGGCGAAGTCGACGGCGGTGATCAGGTCGTGGTGGATGCGGGCGCCGACATGCTCGGCCTGCTCGCGCATCTGCTCCATCAGCCAGGGGCCCTGGATGGGGGCGGCGAATCCGGGATAGTTCTCGACCTCGGTGGTGATGGTGAGCTGCCCGCCCGGCTGCATGCCGGCCACGATCAGCGGCTCCAGCCCGGCGCGGGCGGCGTAGATGGCCGCCGTGTAGCCGGCGGGGCCGGCCCCGAGGATCAGAAGGCGGGTGCGGTGCAGTTCAGACAAGGGCTTGGTCCCGGAATCGCTCTGTTGTCGCAGGATATCGGAAAGAACCCGTTTCCCCGCAACCCGATGCCTTGAATAGAAGGGCTCGTGCAAGGATATTGCGCCTGAAACGCCGCTCGAGCAACGAAACGGTTCCGATGAAGCCTGAAACGATCGACAACCTGGATGCGGTAGACCGCCAGATCCTCGCGGAACTTCAGGCCGATGGCCGGATGACCAATGTGGAGCTGGCCCGGCGGGTGGAGCTCTCCGCGCCGCCCTGCCTGCGCCGGGTGCGCCGGCTGGAGGAGGGCGGCATCATCCGCGGCTACCACGCCGACATCGACCCCGTGGCGCTGGGCTGGCAGATCACCTTCTTCGCGGTGGTGGGGCTGGAGAGCCAGAAGCACGCCATCCTCTCCGCCTTCGAGGCGGAGGTGACCACCTGGCCGGAGGTGCGGGAATGCCACATGATCCGTGGCGGGGGCGACTTCCTGCTGCGGCTGGTGGCGCGCGACACGGCGCATGAGAACGCCCTGACCAACCGCCTGACCGCCGCGCCGAATGTGGGGCGGGTGACCACGTTGCAGACCATCCACACCGCCAAGGAAGTGCCCGGCGTGCCGCTGGACGTGAAATAAGGAAGCGTACGGCAAGGCGGGGGAGGGCCTGCCTCCCCCGCGCGCCCTCAACCCCGCCGCACCACGTAGTTGGCGGCTTCCATCGCGGCGATGATGGCATTGCCCTGTGCGGCGTCGCGCACCTCGATCATCAGCTCCAGCTCGGTGGACTGCACCGTGGGCGCGCCGAAGAGCTGCTGGTGCTTCACCTCGATGACGTTGCCGCCGGCATCCGAGATGCGCTTCGAGATGTCGGCCAGCACGCCGGGGCGGTCGGGGATGTCGAAATGCAGGCGCAGGATGCGGCCATCCCGCAGCAACTGGCGCAGCAGCACGTTGGAGAGCGCCCGGGCATCGATGTTGCCGCCGCAGACCGGGGTGCCGACCTTGCGGCCGGCGAAGCGCCCCGGATGCGCCAGCAGCGCCGCGACGCCGGCCGCGCCGGCGCCCTCGGCCACCACCTTGGCGCCCTCGGCCAGCAGGGCCACGCCCTGTTCCACCGCCCGCTCCGGCACCACCAGCACCTCGATGCCGAGACTCCTGAGCAGCGCATAGGGGGCCTCGCCCACATCGCGCACGGCGATGCCCTCGGCGATGGTCGGGCCGCCGACCGCCACGGGCTGCCCGGCCAGGCGCTGCGCCATGGCCGGGTAGCCTTCCACCTCGACGCCATAGACGGTGAGGCCGGGGTTCAGCTCCAGCGCCGCGGCGGCGCAGCCGGCCAGCAGCCCGCCGCCGCCGACGGGAAAGACCAGCGTGTCCAGCCCCGGCGCGTCCTCGATCATCTCGATCGCCATGGTGCCCTGGCCGGCCATCACGCCCGGGTCGTCATAGGGGTGGATGAAGGTCAGCCCCTCGCGCAGCGCCAGCGCATGGGCGTGCGCCGCGGCCTCGGCCAGGGTCTCGCCATGCAGCACCACGGTGGCGCCCCAGCTCTCGGTCCGCACCACCTTGGTGGCGGGCGTGAAGCGCGGCATGACGATGGTGGCGCGTATGCCGAGCAGGCTGGCATGGCGGGCCACCGCCTGGGCGTGGTTGCCGGCCGACATGGCGATGACGCCGGTGGCCTTCTCCCGCGCCGTCAGCAGCGCCAGCCGGTTGGCGGCACCGCGCTCCTTGAAGGCGCCGGTGGCCTGGAGGTTGTCCAGCTTCAGCCACACCTCGCAGCCGGCGGCGCGGCCGATGACGGGGGCCGGCACCATGGGCGTGCGCAGCACCGCGCCCTGGATGCGGGTGGCGGCCTCCCGCACATCGGCCAGGGTGACGAGGCCGGGCGCGGGCAGGTCGAGCGTCATGCCCGGCAGGCTGCGGCTCGGCATGGTCAGCGGAAGCGGACCTTGGCGATCTCGTAGGCGCGCGCGCCACCGGGGGCCGGCACCTCGACGGAGTCGCCGAGCTTCTTGCCGAGCAGCGCCTTGGCCAGCGGCGAGGAGATGGAGATGGAGCCCTGCTTGGTGTCCGCCTCGTACTGGCCGACGATGCGGTAGGTCTTCTCCTCCTCGCTCTCCTCGTCGATGACCGTGACGGTGGCGCCGAAGCGCACCTGGTCACCGGAGAATTTCGAGACGTCGATCACCTCGGCGGAGGGAACGATGCTCTCCAGCTCGGCGATGCGGCCCTCGACGAAGGACTGGCGCTCGCGCGCGGCATGGTACTCGGCGTTCTCGGACAGGTCGCCATGCTCGCGGGCCTCGGCGATCGCGCGGATCACCGCGGGGCGCTCCTCCGATTTCAGATGCCGCAATTCCTCCTCAAGTCGGGCGAGACCTTCGGCGGTCATCGGGAATTTCTGCACGGCAGATCTTTCCTTCATACGCGGCAACGGCCGCCGGGCAGGACCCGGCGGCCTTCCGGCACCCCAGGGCGGTTGCCCCTGCGGATGCCATTGGCGGGAAACATGGATCGGGCGGGACGGGCCTTGCAGCCTGCCCCGCCCCGCCCTTCAGAACGAAGGAGGAAAGTAAGCCTGTAAGGGCGCCACTTCAAGAGTTCCGGCCTTCAGCGCGGCGATGGCGTGCACCGCGGCGCGGGCGCCGGCCATGGTGGTGTAGTGCGGCACTCCATGGGTCAGCGCGCCGCGGCGGATGTCGAAGCTGTCCGCCACCGCCTGGCCGGTGCCGGTGGTGTTGATGACGAGCTGGATCTCGCCATTGCGGATGGCGTCCACGCAATGCGGGCGGCCCTCCATCACCTTGTTCACCACCGTCACGGCGAGCCCCGCCTCGCGCAGCGCCGCGGCGGTGCCGCGCGTGGCCATGATGCGGAAGCCCATGTCGGACAGGCGGCGGACGAAGGAGATGGCCCCCTTCTTGTCGGTGTCCTTCACCGAGACGAAGGCGGCGCCCTCCAGCGGCAGCTTCACGCCGGCGCCGAGCTGCGCCTTGGCGAAGGCACGCTCGAAGGAGGCGTCGAGCCCCATCACCTCGCCGGTGGACTTCATCTCCGGCCCGAGGATGACATCGACATTGGGGAAGCGGTTGAAGGGGAACACCGCCTCCTTCACCGCGACGTGCCGGTTCACCGCCTCGTCGTCGAGCTTGAACTCGGAGAGCTTCGCGCCGGCCATGACGCGGGCGCCGATCTTGGCGATTGGCACGCCGGTGGCCTTGGCCACGAAGGGCGCCGTGCGCGAGGCGCGCGGGTTGACCTCGAGGACGAAGATCTCGCCGTCCTTCACCGCGTACTGCACGTTCATCAGGCCCTTCACCTTCAGGGCCTTGGCCATCGCCTCCGTCTCCGCCTTCAGCTCGGTCACCACCGAGGGGGGGAGGGAGTAGGGGGGAAGCGAGCAGGCGCTGTCACCCGAATGGATGCCCGCCTCCTCGATATGCTCCATGACGCCGGCGACATAGACCTGCCCGTCCTCGTCGGCGATGCAGTCCACATCCACCTCGATGGCGTCCTGCAGGTACTGGTCGATCAGGATCGGGTTCTCGCCGGAGACGATCACCGCCTCCTGGCCGAAGCGCAGAAGCTGCTCGCGGTTGTAGGCGATCTCCATGGCGCGGCCGCCCAGCACGTAGGAGGGGCGCACCACCACGGGGTAGCCGATGCGCTCGGCCTCGACCACCGCTTCGTCCAGCGTGCGGACGATGCCGTTCTGCGGCTGCTGCAGGCCGAGGCCCTTGAGAAGCTGCTGGAAGCGCTCGCGGTCCTCGGCGATGTCGATGGCCTCGGCGGAGGTGCCGAGGATCGGGATGCCCGCCTTGTGCAGGGCCTGGGAGAGCTTCAGCGGCGTCTGCCCGCCATACTGCACGATGCAGCCCAGCACCTCGCCCTTCTCCTGCTCCTTGCGGATCAGGGAGATCACGTCCTCGGCCGTCAGCGGCTCGAAGTAGAGGCGGTCCGAGGTGTCGTAGTCGGTGGAGACGGTCTCGGGGTTGCAGTTGACCATGATGGTCTCGAAGCCGGCCTCGCGTAGCGCGTAGCAGGCATGAACGCAGCAATAGTCGAACTCGATGCCCTGGCCGATGCGGTTCGGCCCGCCGCCGAGGATGACGATCTTCTTGCGGTCCGTCGGCCGGCTCTCGCAGGCGGGGGTGCCGAAGCCGCCCTCGTAAGTCGAGTACATGTAGGGCGTGTCGGAGGCGAACTCGGCGGCGCAGGTGTCGATGCGCTTGAACACCGGCAGCACGCCGAGGCCGAGGCGGTGTTGCATCACCGCCGCCTCGCTCTGGCCGCTCAGCACGCCGAGGCGCTTGTCGGAGAAGCCCATCGCCTTCAGCCGGCGCAGGCCGTGCGCGTCCTGCGGCAGCCCCTCGGCGCGGACGCCCTCCTCGGCGCGGACGATCTTCTCGATCTCGCGGATGAACCAGGGCTCGAAGCGGCAGGCCTCGTGGATCTCCTCCACCGTCAGGCCGGCGCGCAGCGCCTGCGCCACGTTCAGCACGCGGTCCGGCTTCGGCGTGGCCAGCGAGGCGATATGCGCCTCGCGGCTGTTGTCGGCCATGGCGATATCGTCGAGGCCCGACAGGCCGGTCTCCAGGCTGCGCAGGCCCTTCTGCAGCGCCTCGTTGAAGGAGCGGCCGATCGCCATCGCCTCGCCCACCGACTTCATCGAGGTGGTCAGCGTCGCCGGCGTGCCGGGGAACTTCTCAAACGTGAAGCGGGGAATCTTGATGACGACGTAGTCGATGGTCGGCTCGAAGCTGGCCGGCGTCACCATGGTGATGTCGTTCTTCAGCTCGTCCAGCGTGTAGCCGACGGCGAGCTTGGCGGCGATCTTGGCGATCGGGAAGCCCGTCGCCTTCGAGGCCAGTGCCGAGGAGCGGGAGACGCGCGGGTTCATCTCGATGACGACCATGCGGCCATCCACCGGGTTGATGCCGAACTGCACGTTGGAGCCGCCGGTATCGACGCCGATCTCGCGCAGGCAGGCGATGGAGGCATCGCGCATGCGCTGGTACTCTTTGTCGGTCAGCGTCAGCGCCGGCGCCACCGTGACAGAGTCACCGGTGTGCACGCCCATCGGGTCCAGGTTCTCGATGGAGCAGACGATGATGCAGTTGTCCGCGGTATCGCGGACCACCTCCATCTCGTACTCCTTCCAGCCCAGCACGCTCTCCTCGATCAGCACCTCGTTGGTCATCGAGGCGGAGAGGCCGGCGGAGACGATCTGCTCGAACTCCTCGCGGTTGTAGGCGATGCCGCCGCCCGTGCCGCCCAGCGTGAAGGAGGGGCGGATGACGCAGGGCAGCTTCACCAGCTCCAGCCCGGCGCGCGCCTCCTCCATCGTGTGAGCGATGTGGCTGCGCGGGCTCTCGATGCCGATCTTGGTCATCGCGTCGCGGAACTTCAGCCGGTCCTCGGCCTTGTCGATCACCTCGGCCTTGGCGCCGATCAGCTCGCAGCCATACTTCTCCAGCACGCCGGCCTCGGCCAGCTTGAGGGAGGTGTTCAGCGCCGTCTGGCCGCCCATGGTCGGCAGCAGCGCGTCCGGGCGCTCCTTGGCGATGATCTTCTCCACCATCTCGACCGTGATCGGCTCGATATAGGTGGCGTCCGCCAGGCCCGGGTCGGTCATGATGGTGGCGGGGTTGGAGTTCACCAGGATCACCCGGTAGCCCTCCGCCCGCAGCGCCTTGCAGGCCTGCGCGCCCGAATAGTCGAACTCGCAGGCCTGGCCGATGACGATGGGGCCGGCCCCGATGATCAGGATGGACTTGATGTCTGTACGCTTCGGCATCGGGAGGGCCCTTATCGGCGGGAGTCGGTGGCGAGTTTGACGGCGATCAGCCCCAGCGCGCCGCCCAGCACATAGCGCTGCGCGGCCAGCCAGAGGGGACGCCTGGCCAGGAAGGTGGAGATGCCCCCGGCGCCCAGCACCAGGAGGATGTCGAACAGCGCGCCGATCAGCACCTGCACGCTGCCCAGGATGACGCCCTGCGCCAGCACGCTGCCGCGGGCGGGGTCGATGAAGGGCGGCAGCACCGCCACGTAGAACAGCGCCACCTTCGGGTTCAGCAGCGCCGTGGCGGCGCCCACGGCGAACAGCCGGGCCGGCGGCTCCGGCGGCAGGGCGCGCGGCTCGAACACCGAGGCGCCGCCGGGGCGCAGCGTCTGCCAGGCCATCCAGCCGAGATAGGCGGCGCCGCCCAGGCGCAGCACGTCATAGGCATAGGGCACCGCCAGCAGGGCCGCGGTGACGCCGGCCGCGGCGGCCAGCATGATCAGCGCCATGCCCGCCTGGCAGCCGGCCAGCGAGACCAGACCCGCCCGCCGCCCCTGCGCCAGAGTGCGGGAGGCGAGGTAGAGCATGTTCGGCCCCGGCGTAACCGCCAGCCCCACGGAGAGCGCGGCGAAGGCCAGGAGCGCCGCGAGCGAGGGCATCAGCCCATCCCCGCGGCAGGAACCGGCGCCGCGCCCATGGCCTCAGCCCTGGATCGAGAAGCCGCCATCGACCGGGATGGCGGTGCCGGTGATGAAGGCGGCCTCGTCGCTGGCGAGGAAGGCGGCGATGCCGCCGAAATCCTTCGGGTCGCCCCAGCGCTTGCTGGGACTGCGGGCGATGACGGCGTCGTTCAGGGTCGGCACGTCCTGCCGCGCCTTGCGGGTCAGGTCGGTGTCGATCCAGCCGGGCAGGATGGCGTTGGCGGTGATGCCGTCGGCGCTCCAGGCAGCGGCGAGGGACTTGGTGTACTGCACCACCGCCCCCTTGCTCGCCCCATAGGCCGGGGAGAAGGAGACGCCGAAGATGGAAAGCATGGAGCCGATGTTGATGACACGGCCATGGCCGCTCGCCTTCAGCGCCGGGTAGGCGGCGCGGGTCAGGCGCATCACGCCGGTCAGGTTGGTGTCCAGCACCGTCATCCACTCCTCGTCCGTCACCATGTGCGGAGCCTTGCGGATGTTGGTGCCGGCGTTGTTCACCAGGATGTCGAGCCGGCCGGCCTGGGCCAGCACCTCCTCCACCAGCTTCGCCGGCACGGCGGGGTCCGTCAGCTCGGCCTGGAGGGCGAGGGTCTGGCCGCCCAGCTCGGCGGCGGCGGCGGCGTTCTTCTCCGCGCTGCGGCCGGCGATGACGATGCGCGCGCCGCAGGCGGCCAGGCCGCGCGCCATGCCGAGGCCGATGCCGCCATTGCCGCCGGTGACCAGCGCCACGCGCCCCGTCAGGTCGAACATTCCAGCCATGCCCTGTCTCCCCTGTTCTGGCCGGCGGCTCAGGCCGCCTTGTGCTTCTCGATCATCTCGACAAAGCGGTGGAAGAGATAGTGGCTGTCCGACGGGCCGGGGCTGGCCTCCGGGTGGTACTGCACCGAGAAGGCCGGGCGGTCGGTGGCGGCGATGCCCTCGTTCGAGCCGTCGAACAGCGAGACATGGGTGATCTTCACCGTCTCCGGCAGCGACTTGTCGTCCACCGCGAAGCCGTGGTTCTGGCTGGTGATCTCGACGCGGCCGGTGGCCAGGTCCTTCACCGGCTGGTTGGCGCCGCGATGGCCGCGGTCCAGCTTGAAGGTGCGGCCGCCCAGCGCCAGCGCCAGCAGCTGGTGGCCGAGGCAGATGCCGAACACCGGCGTGCCGGCATCCAGCACGCCGCGGATGGCGGGCACCGCGTAGGCGCCCGTCGCCGCCGGGTCGCCGGGGCCGTTGGAGAGGAACACGCCATCCGGCTTGTGGGAGAGGATGTCCTCGGCGGTGGCGGTGGCGGGCAGCACGGTCACCTCGCAGCCGGCATCGGCCAGGCAGCGCAGGATGTTGCGCTTGGCGCCGTAGTCGACGGCCACCACCTTGTGCTTGCGCGCCGGCGCCACGTTGTAGCCCTGGCCCCAGGACCACAGCCCCTCGGTCCAGGCATAGGACTGGCGGCAGGAGACCTCCTTGGCGAGGTCCATGCCCTCCAGCCCCGGCCAGCCGGCGGCCTGGGCGCGCAGCGCGGGGATGTCGAAGCGGCCATCCTGCGGGTGGGCCAGCACGCCGTTCGGCGCGCCGCCATCGCGGATGCGGGCGGTCAGCGCGCGGGTGTCGATGCCGGCGATGCCGGGAATGCCGTGGCTCTTCAGCCAGTCATCGAGGTGCCGGGTGGCGCGGTAATTGGCCGGCTCGGTCAGGTCGAGCTTCACCACCAGGCCGCGCGCGGCGGGGGTGATGCTCTCCACATCCTCCGCATTGGCGCCCACATTGCCGATATGCGGGAAGGTGAAGGTGATGATCTGCCCCGCATAGGAGGGGTCGGTCAGGGTTTCCTGATAGCCCGTCATGCCGGTGTTGAAGCAGATCTCGCCGACGCTGGCGGTGTGGGCGCCGAAGCCCACGCCCCAGAAGACCGTGCCATCGGCCAGCACCAGGGCGGCGGTGGCGCCGGCGGGGGGCTGCTGATCGTCGGTCGGGGTGGCGGCAGCGGGCATGCGCGTCTCCGGGCTCGGTTCGGTCTGCGGGGTGGGGGCGGCGGCCAGCTCCGCCAGGGAGAGGCCGGTGGCGGCGAGGATCGCCGGCCAGTGCCTGGCGGGAATGGCGCGCGCCTGGCGCCACTTCCGCACTGCCTCGGTGCCGACGCCGCAGCGCTCGGCCACGGCTTCGCTGCCGCCCATCAGGGCGATGATGTCATCCACAGACCGCATGGGAGGCTTATGTGGGAAGAAATTTCCCAGTGCAACCAAATCCGGGCAAGTGGGAAAAAATTTCCCAGCCTGGCTACCCCCTGGCTCCGGCCGCGCCGAGCGGCTTTATACCCCGCCCGATCCCAGAGGAGAGTGACCGATGAGCCTGCGCGAACGCTTCACCCAGGAATTGAAGGTGGCCATGCTGGCCAAGGACGCGGCCCGCACCTCCACCATCCGCATGATCATGGCCAAGCTGAAGGACACCGACATTGCCGCCCGGCCCTCGGGCGTCGATCAGGTGCCGGAGGAGCAGATCGTGGCCATGCTGCGCTCGATGGTGAAGTCCCGCCGCGAGAGCGTCGAGATGTACACCCAGGGCAACCGGCCGGAGCTGGCGGAGAAGGAAGGCGCCGAGATTGCCGTGATCGAATCCTTCCTGCCGCGGCAGATGGACGAGGCCGCCATGCAGGCCGCCGTGGCCGAGGCGGTTGCCGAGAGCGGCGCCAGCTCGGTGAAGGACATGGGCAAGGTGATGGCGGTGCTGAAGGCGAAGCACGCCGCGACGCTGGACATGGCCAAGGCCGGCCCGATGGTGAAGGCGGCGCTGAACGGCTGAGGCCGGGCGCGGCGTGGCGTGGCGCGGCGCCGCGGCATGGCTTAGGTAGGGCGGCATGTCCCTGCCGCCCAACTTCCTGGAGGAGCTGCGCCTGCGCACGCCGCTGGCGCCGCTGATCGGCCGCAGCGTGAAGCTGACGCGCGCCGGGCGGCAATGGCGCGGCTGCTGCCCCTTCCACGGCGAGAAGTCGCCCTCCTTCTACGTATATGACGACCACTACCACTGCTTCGGCTGCGGCGCGCATGGTGATGCCATCGCCTATGTCATGCAGAGCCAGGGCGCCAGCTTCCCCGAGGCGGTGGAGCGGCTGGCCGCCGAGGCGGGGCTGGAGGTGCCCAAGGCCACCCCGCAGCAGGCCCGGCGTGAGGAGAAGCGGCGCGACCTGCACGGCGTGATGCAGGCCGCCGCCGAGGCCTTCCAGCGCCGGCTGCGGCTGCCGGAGGGCCGGGCGGGGCTGGACTACCTGCTGCGCCGCGGCCTCTCGGAGGAGACCATCCGCAAGTTCGGCCTCGGCTGGTCCGGCGGCGGGCGCGGCACGCTGGCGGCCGACCTGAAGCCGCTCGGCATCGAGCCGCCGCAGCTCGTCGAGGCCGGGCTGATGCGGGCGGGGGAGGGGGACGCGCCCCCGGCCGACCTCTATTTCAACCGGGTGATGTTCCCGATCCGCGACCGGCGCGGCCGCATCGTCTCCTTCGGCGGCCGGGTGCTGGGGGATGCGCAGCCGAAATACGTCAACGGCCCGGAGACCGAGCTGTTCTCCAAGCGCCGCAACCTCTACGGCGCCGACCTGGCGCGCGAGGCCGCCTTCAAGGGCGCGCCCGTGGTGGTGGTGGAGGGCTACATGGACGTCATCGCCCTGCACCAGGCGGGGTTCGGCGGCGCCGTGGCCCCGCTCGGCACGGCGCTGACGGAGGAGCAGCTGGCCGAGCTGTGGCGCATGGCGCCGCAGCCGCTGCTCTGCTTCGACGGCGACAAGGCCGGCCTGCGCGCCGCCGCCCGCGCCGCCGAGCTGGCGCTGCCGCTGCTCTCGCCCGAGCGCAGCCTGGGCTTCGTCACCCTGCCGGCGGGCGAGGACCCGGACACGCTGGTGGCCAAGGGCGGCTCCGGCGCCTTCCGCACCCTGCTGGAGGCGGCCCGCCCGCTCTCGGCGGTGCTGTATGGCATGCTGGCCGAGAAGCACCCCGGCGGCACGCCCGAGGCGCGCGCCGCGCTGCGCCACGACCTCGAGGACGCGGCCGGCAAGATCCCCGACAAGTTCCTGGCCGGCGAATACCGCCGCGCCCTGCTCGACAGCTTCTTCGCCGGCAACCGCCGCCCCGCCCCGGCGCCGCGCCAGCCCTGGTCGCCGCGCGGCGGGGCGGGCGGGGGCGGTGCCCGGCCCCCGGCCCCCGCCCTGAACCTGCCGCGCCCCGGCATCGACCCCGCGCAGGTGCGGCAGGAGCAGGCGCGCTGCCTGCTGGCCATCACCCTGGCCCATCCCTGGCTACTCGGCGAGGTGGAGGAGGCGCTGGCCAGCCTGGAGCTGCCCGAGGGCATGGCGCGCCGGTTGCAGCAGGCCATGCTGGGCTGGCACGGCGGGACGGAGCGCCTTGAAGCGGCGGCGCTCGCCGACCACCTCGAAAAAATGGACCCTGACGGCCTGGCCTGGCTGCGCCAGTCGCCGCGCATGCTGCCCGCGGCGGCGAAGGAAGCGGCCCTGCCGCAGCTGGTGACGCAGCAATGGTGGTACTTCTTCGGCCGCTTCCGCGGCGAGGCGGCGCTGCTGCTGGAGCGCGAGGCGGCGGTGCGGGACCTTGCCGCCACTGGCAGCGCGGCCGCGCAGACGCGGCTGATCCGGCTCAACGAATTGCTCGCCGCCCAGCGCCGCGGCGAGATGGAGGAGGAGAATGAGGGCGGGTGAGCGGCGCGCCCGCCGGGCGCCATTCCGCGACCCGCTCTTGTGTTGCCCTGTCGCGGGGCGTTATGGCCCCGTTTCGTGGCGTTCATGCGGGCGCGGCGTTGGCCCCTCTCTCTCCGTTCACCCGGGGCGGGGCCGTTAGGACCAAAGCGAGGCTTCCCGGCCTACACTGCGGGCCGGGCTGAGTCAGACGGAGCGGATCGGCATGGCGAGCAAGGTCGCGAACGGCACCGACACGGTCGAGAACCGCGACGAGGCGGTGGAGGGCGCGCTGCTCGACACCCTGTCGGCAGCGGTCAAGAAGCTGGTCGCGCGGGGCAAGGAACGGGGCTACGTCACCTATGACGAGCTGAACCAGGCCTTGCCCGACAGCCAAGTGTCCTCGGAACTGATCGAGGACACCATGGCGATGCTGAGCGAGCTCGGCGTCAACGTGGTCGAGGCCGAGGAGACCGAGGACACCGAGGGCGCCGCCAAGCCCGCCGCCAAGGCCGAGGGGGCCGAGGAGGAGGAGGAGGAGGAGAGCGGCGGCAACGTCGACGAGGAGAGCCTCGGCCGCACCGACGACCCCGTCCGCATGTACCTGCGCGAGATGGGCAGCGTCGAGCTGCTCTCGCGCGAGGGCGAGATCGCCATCGCCAAGCGCATCGAGGCGGGGCGGGACATGATGATCGGCGGGCTCTGCGAGAGCCCGCTGACCTTCCAGGCCATCCTCACCTGGCACGACGCGGTCAAGGAAGGCCGCATGCTGCTGCGCGACGTGATCGACCTCGAGGCGACCGCCGCCGCCGACAGCCCCGACGTCCCCCCCGCCGCCGAGGAGGAGTTCGAGGATGGCGAGGAGGGCGAGGGGATGGGCCTCTCCCTCTCGGCGCTCGAGGAGAAGCTGAAGCCCGAGGCGCTGGCCACCTTCGAGCAGATCGAGGAGATGTATGGCCGCCTGCAGAAGCTGCAGAACAAGCGCATGGAGGCCTACACGGCGGGCGAGGAGTTCGCCACCCGCACCGAGGCGACCTATGAGAAGCTGCGCCAGGAGCTGGTGACGCTGGTCGAGAAGGTGCAGCTCCACAACAACCGCATCGAGGAGCTGGTCGACCAGCTCAAGGGGCTGAACCGCCGCATCACCGGCTATGAGGGGCAGATCCTGCGCCTCGCCGAGGCCAGCAAGGTGAAGCGCGACGACTTCCTGACCCAGTGGCGCGGCGCCGAGATCGACCCGGCCTGGTTCGACCGCGTGGCCACCCTGCCGGGCAAGGCGTGGAAGACCTTCGCCGAGCGCTCGCGCGACGAGGTGGAGCAGATCCGCAACCAGATCGGCAACACCGCCGCCGTCACCGGCCTGCCGGTGGGCGAGTTCAAGCGGGTCTATTCCACCGTCTCGCGCGGCGAGCGCGACATGACCCAGGCGAAGAAGGAGATGATCGAGGCCAATCTCCGCCTCGTCATCTCCATCGCCAAGAAATACACCAACCGCGGCCTGCAGTTCCTGGACCTGATCCAGGAGGGCAATATCGGCCTGATGAAGGCGGTCGATAAGTTCGAGTACCGCCGCGGCTACAAGTTCAGCACCTACGCCACCTGGTGGATCCGCCAGGCCATCACCCGCTCGATCGCCGACCAGGCGCGGACCATCCGCATCCCCGTGCACATGATCGAGACGATCAACAAGCTGGTGCGCACCAGCCGCCAGATGCTGCACGAGATCGGCCGCGAGCCGCAGCCCGAGGAGCTGGCCGAGAAGCTCGGCATGCCGCTCGAGAAGGTGCGCAAGGTGCTGAAGATCGCCAAGGAGCCGATCAGCCTCGAGACGCCGATCGGCGACGAGGAGGACAGCCACCTCGGCGACTTCATCGAGGACAAGGCGGCGATCATCCCGCTCGACGCCGCCATCCAGACCAACCTGCGCGAGGCCACCACCCGCGTGCTCTCCTCGCTCACCCCGCGCGAGGAGCGGGTGCTGCGCATGCGCTTCGGCATCGGCATGAACACCGACCACACGCTGGAGGAGGTCGGCCAGCAGTTCAACGTGACGCGCGAGCGCATCCGCCAGATCGAGGCCAAGGCGCTGCGCAAGCTCAAGCACCCGAGCCGCAGCCGCAAGCTGCGCTCCTTCCTGGACAATTGAGGATGGCGCTCTCCCTGGTGGAGCCGGCGCTCCGCGTGGCGGTGGACGTCACCTTCCTGCGCATGGCGGCGCCGCCCGAGGGGCCGGCGCCGGCCCTGCCGGAGGGCAGCCGGGTGGAGCGCGTGGCGCGCTGCTCCGTGCCCTTCTACCGCTACCTCTACAACACGGTGGGGCAGGATTACGTCTGGTGGCTGCGCCGCGCCGCCGGCGATGCCGAGATCGCCGCCATCCTGGGCGACCCGGCCGTCTCCATCCATGTGCTCTACCAGGGCGGTGCGCCGGCCGGCTTCTTCGAGCTGGAGCGGCGCCCGGCCACGACGGCCCAGGCCGGCACCGTGAACATCGCCTATTTCGGCCTGCTGCCGCATGCGGTGGGCACGGGGGCGGGGCGCGCCTTCCTGCGCCATGCCATCGACATGGCCTGGGCCGAGGGCTGCGCCCTGCTGACGGTGAACACCTGCACCGCCGACCATCCCCGCGCCCTGCCCAACTACCTGGCCGCCGGCTTCACCCGGCTGCGCACGGTGCGCGAGATCTGGCCGGTGCCGGTGCGGCTGGGCCTGGCGGTCCCGTCCCACCTGCTGGCCTGAAGCGCCCCACGGCTTAGCGTTCCTTTACCTCCGCCTCCGACAATGGCGCCGGGCGTGAAGCCCGAGCCCTCCGGAGGTTCCGCATGGCCACAGCCTCATCCCCTCGCCAGGGCCGCCTGCCCATTGCCCTGCGCCTTGCAACCCTGGCCCTGCTCGCGCTCCTGGCGCTGGCGGGGCTGACGGTGCATGGCCTGTCCGAGCGGCGGCAGGTCATGGAGGAGGGGCGCATCGACATGCTGCGCGCCGTGGTGGAGACGGTCATCGCCATCGCGGCGCACCACGCGGCGGAGGAGCAGGCGGGGCGGGCGGACCGCGCCACGGCCCAGGCGGCGGCGCTGCGCGCCATCCGCGCCATGCGCTACCGGGGCGACGAGTACGTCTTCATCACCGACATGGAGCCGCGGATGGTGATGCACCCCATCCGGCCGGCGCTGGAGGGGCAGGCGCTCGCCGCCAGCCGCGACCCCAGCGGCTTCCCCCTCTTCCTCGCCTTCGTCGAGACGGTGCGGCGCGCGGGGGGTGGGCTGGTGCCCTATCTCTGGCCGCGCCCCGGCGCCGAGAAGCCGGTGGAGAAGCTGAGCTACGTGCAGGGCTTCGCGCCCTGGGGCTGGGTGATCGGCACCGGCGTCTATGTCGATGACCTGCGCGCCGCCCAGCACGCGGCGCTGCTGCGGGAACTCGGCGTGGCGGGCGGCGTCGGGCTGCTGCTGGCGCTCTCCGGCCTGCTGGTCGGCCGCGGCGTGACCCGGCCTCTGAAGGCGCTGGAGGCGCGCATGCGCAGCCTGGCGGCGGGCGGCACGGCGGCGCCCGTGCCGGGGATTGGCCGTGGCGACGAGATCGGCGCCATGGCCGGCGCCGTGGCCGTGTTCCGCGAGGCCATGCTGGAGGCCGACCGGCTGCGGCAGGAGCGGGAGGTGGCGCGGCAACAGGCGGAAGGCGCGCGGCACGACGCCCAGCGCGCCCTGGCCGCCGAGGTGGAGCAATCCCTCGGCAAGGTCTCCGGCCATCTCGAGCACTCCGCCGGTACGCTGGACGCCGCCACCCAGGCCATGGGCGCCACGCGCGATGCCATGGCCGCCGGCCTCGCCGCCGCCCAGGCCGACGCGGCGGCGACGGGCGAGAATGTCCGCGCCGTGGCGGCCGCGGCGGAAGAGCTGGCGCGTTCGGTCGAGGCCATCACCCGGCAGGTCGAGGAGAGCGCCGGCGCCGCGCGCCGCGCCTCCGCCGAGGCCCGCCAGGCGGACGAGACGGTGGGCAGCCTCGCCGACACGGCGCGCCGCATCGGCGACGTGGTGCGGCTGATCAACGACATCGCCGGGCAGACCAACCTGCTGGCGCTGAACGCCACCATCGAATCGGCCCGGGCGGGGGAGGCTGGCAAGGGCTTCGCCGTCGTGGCCAACGAGGTGAAGGCCCTGGCCAGCCAGACCGCCCGTGCCACGGAGGAGATCGCCACGCAGATCAACGCCATGCAGCGGGTGACGGAGCAGGTGGTGGCGGCGATCCGCGGCATGGGCGGCGCCATCGAGCATTCCGGCACGGTGGCCACCGCCATTGCCGGCGCCGTGGCCGAGCAGGGGGCGGCCACCCGGCAGATCGCGGCCCATGTGGCGGAGGCCACCACCGGCTCCAGGACGATGGGCCGCCGCATGGCGCAGCTGGGCGAGGGCATGGGCCTGAACGACGCGGCCCTGGCCCGCGTGCGCGAGGCGGGCGGCGCGCTGGGGCAGCAGGGGCAGGCCCTGCGGCAGGCGGTCGACGGGCTGGTGGCGCGGCTGCATGGCGGCGCCCCGACCTGACGGCCGCCCCCGGCACGCAAAAGGCCCGGAGGAAAGCCTTCCCCCCGGGCCCTGCGTCTCACACCCCCAGAGGGGAGATTACTGGGCGGCGGCGATCTGCTTCTGCAGGATCTCGGCGGCCTGGGCGGCGTTGCCCCAGCCCTTCACCTTCACCCACTTGCCCGGCTCCAGGTCCTTGTAGCGGGTGAAGAAGTGCTCGATCTGGTCGCGGGTGATCTTCGGCAGATCCTCCAGCTCCTTCACGTCGGTGTAGGCGAGGGAGATCTTGTCGTGCGGCACGCAGACGAGCTTCTCGTCCTGGCCGCTCTCATCCTCCATGAACAGCACGCCGATGGGGCGGGCGCGGATCGCGGCGCCGGGCACCACGGGGGCCGGCACCAGCACCAGCGCGTCCGACGGGTCGCCATCGTCGGCCAGCGTGCCGGGGACGAAGCCGTAGGCGGCCGGATAGGCCATCGGCGTGAACAGGAAGCGGTCCACCACCACCGCGCCGCTGTCCTTGTCCACCTCGTACTTCACCGAGCTGCCCTGGGGGATCTCGATGACGACGTTGATGTCGTGCGGCGGGTTCTTGCCGGTGGAAAGCTTGGTCACATCCATGGGGGGCATCCGTTTCGTGGCAATGCGGAGGCTGGTTAGCAGGGGGCGGCGGCGGCGGCAATTCGGCCGCGCGGCGGGGCTTGCGGGCGCCGTGGCCGCTCGCGCACCATGGGCGGCCCCATGCGCCGCGGAAGAAGGCCCGCCGGCCCGGGGCTAGGGAGAGAGCAGCGCCATGACCACCCGTCGTTCCCTGTTGGCGGCCGCCTGGGCGGTGCCGTTGGCCGCCGCCGCGCCGGGCATCCTGGCCCGCGCCGCCCTGGCGCAGGCACCGGCCGCGCAGGCACCGGCCGCGCCGGCCCTGGTGGAACGGCGGGAATTCAGCTTCCAGGGCTACACCACGCGCGGCGGCGCCAGCATTCCCGCCATCCGCACCGGCTACCAGACCGCCGGCACGCTGAACGCCGCCGGCGACAACGCGGTGCTGGTGACGCATTTCTTCAGCGGCAACGGGCATGCCTTCGGCCGGCTCCAGGCGGAAGGCCCGGCGGGGTGGTGGGATTCCATCATCGGCCCCGGCCGGCCGATCGACACCGAGCGCTACTTCGTCGTCGCGTCGGACACCCTGGTGAACCTCAACGCGCCGGACCGGCATACCATCACCACCGGTCCCGCCTCGGTGAACCCCTCGACCGGCCGGCCCTGGGGGATGAGCTTCCCCGCCGTCTCCATCCGCGACTTCGTCGAGGTGCAGAAGCGGCTGCTGGACCATCTGGGCGTGAAGAAGCTGGCGCTGGTCGCCGGGCCCAGCATGGGCTCGCTGCAGGCCATTGAATGGGCGGCGGCCTATCCGGAGATGGTCGAGCGCGTCATGCCGGTGATCGGCACCGGCGAGATGGATGCCTGGATGCTGGGCTGGCTGGATCTCTGGGCGGCGCCCATCCGCATGGACCCGGCCTGGCGCAATGGCGACTATTACGGCCAGGGCCGCGAGGCGCCGCTGCGCGGCCTGGCCGAGGCGCTGAAGCTCGTCACGCTGCATTCGCGCGACCGCGGCTGGGCCGGCCAGTTCGGCCGCCGCCCGGCCGAGGGGCAGGACCCCGCCCGCCGGGTGCAGGACCGCTTCGCCATCGAGGCCGCGCTGGATGCCGCCGCCGCGGCCCGCGCCAAGGTCTCGGACGCCAACTCCTTCCTCTACCTCGTCCGGGCCAACCAGCTCTTCCTGAACGAGTATGCGGGGCTGGAGGCCGCCCTGGCCAAGGCCGGCGGCCGCTGGCTGGTGGTGCCGAGCCGGGGAGACCGCGTCTTCCCCATCGAATACAGCGAGGAGCTGGTGGCGGCGCTGCGCCGCGCCGGCCGGCCCGTCAGCCAGGCGGTGCTGACCGGCACCCAGGGTCATCTGGAAGGGGTGGTCGGCATCGCCCAGGCCGAGGCGCAGATCCGGGAGTTCCTTGCCCGCTGAGGCCCAGTCGGTCTAGCAGAGGGGGCAGCGGCGAATCGCCCCATCCTCTCATGCGCCCGTAGCTCAATGGTCAGAGCGGGCCGCTCATAACGGCTTGGTTGCGGGTTCAAGTCCTGCCGGGCGCAGAGGGACGGCGTGGTTGCGAGAAACGGCGCACGCCGCACCGAGCTGCCCTTGCGGAGCGGAACAAAATTGCGCGAGATATCGCGCCCGGCGCCATGGACAGTGCGCCATTCCCCCGCCGGAGGAACGCGTGTCCGCGATCGCCCCGCCCTTCAACCCCGCTGCGGTGCTTCCCGCCGGCTGGGCTCCCGCCTCCCTGGCCCCCGGCTCCCGGGGGCGAAGGCCGCATCCCTGGTCGCCGGCCTGGTGCCAGGGCAGGAGCCCGCTCTTCTGGCTGGGCGCCAATGGCGCGGTGCTGCTCGGCTATCTGGTGCTGGGCTGGGCGGTGGGCCGCTTCTTCGCGGCCTATGGGCTGTTTCCCTCGCCCATCTGGCTGCCCGCCGGCCTGGCCGCGGCGGCGGCCATGCTGGGAGGATGGCGACTCGCGCCCGGTATCTTCCTTGGCTCCCTGGTGGTGAACGGGTCGGTCCTCGGCAGCGACTGGGGGCTGGCGGCGGTGGTGTCGCTCGGCAATGCGCTGGGGCCGCTGGCCGGCGCGGCGCTGTCGCGCCGCTTCCGCCCGGCGCCCGGCCTGTTCACCCGCTTCGGGGGGGTGGTGGCCTTCCTCGCCGGCCTCGTGCTGCTGCACGCCCTCATCACCGCCAGCACCGGCACGCTGGCGCTGTGGTGGCTGGGCGGGGCGCGGCCTGAGGAACTGCCCGGGCTGTGGAGCGGCTGGCTGCTCTGCGATGCCGGCGGCACCTTCTACTTCACCCCCTCCCTGGCCATGTGGCTGGGGCTGGAGCGCACGCCCCCCCAGCGCGGCCGAAGCTGGCTGGTGCTGGATGGCGCCGTGTGGCTGGCCACGGCGGGCCTGGCGGCGCTGGTCTTCTCCTTCCGCCTGCCGGAGGGGCTGCCCACGGCGCAGATGGTCTTCCTGCTGGCGGTGCCGCTGTCCTGGATCGCCCTGCGCATCTCGCTGCGCGCCGCCTACACGCTGCTGACCCTGATCTGCGTCATCGCCTCGGCCGGCACAGTGATGGGCTACGGCCCCTTCCAGTCGGGAGCCGTGGCCAACCCGATGCAGTCGGTCGGCCTGCTGATCGTATTGTGCGCCATGAACATCCTGACGCTGATCGCCCTGGTCAGCGAGCGGCGGGAGGCGGAGGCGGCGCTGGCCGAAGCCAACCGCACGCTGGAATGGCGCGTCGCCGCCCGCACGGAGGAATTGCGACGAGAGGCGGAAACCGATTCGCTCACCGGCCTGGCCAACCGCCGCAGCTTCTTCCACCGGGCCGAGGCGATGCTGCGGCGGGACCGCGCGGTGGGGCAGCCCTTCTGCCTGCTCGCCCTCGACCTCGACTATTTCAAGGCGATCAACGACAGCGCCGGCCACGCCGCGGGCGATGCCGTGCTGCGCGCCGCCGCCGAGCGCCTGGTGGCCCAGCTCCGCGCGCAGGACCTGCCGGGGCGGATCGGCGGCGAGGAGTTCGCCGTGGCCCTGCCGGGCACCGATCTGGCGGAGGGAGCGCGCGTGGCGGAGCGGCTGCGCGCGGTGCTTTCCACCGTGCCGCTGCCGCCGGCGGTGGGGCGGGCGCGCCTCTCGGCCAGCCTCGGCATCGCCTCGGCCGGGCCGCAGGACCAGAACCTGGAGGACCTGCTGCGGCGGGCCGATGCCGCCCTCTACGCGGCCAAGCGCGGCGGCCGCGACCAGGCACAGGAGGCGGTTTGAAGGGCAGGGGCCGAACCCTCACGCTTGGCGCGCAGGCCCGGTCTGGCTAGAACCGGGGCTGAACCTCTGCCCGGAATAGTGTGACCATGGCCGCTCAGTACGTTTTCGTCATGAAGGATCTCACCAAGTCCTACCCGGGCGGGCGTGAGATCTTCAAAGGCATCACCCTCTCCTTCCTGCCCACCGCCAAGATCGGCGTGCTGGGTCCGAACGGCGCCGGCAAGTCGACGCTGATGCGGATCATGGCGGGCATGGACAAGGAGTTCGGCGGCGAGGCCTGGGCGGCCGACGGCGTCAAGATCGGCTACCTCTCGCAGGAGCCGCAGCTCGATGCCAGCAAGACCGTGGGCGAGAACGTCCGCGACGCCTTCGGCACGCTGGCGGCCGACCTCGAGCGCTTCAACGAGATCTCGATGAAGTTCGCCGAGGAGATGAGCGAGGATGAGATGAACACCCTCCTCGCCGAGCAGGCCGAGCTGCAGGAGCGGATCGACGCCGCCAATGGATGGGATCTGGACCGCACCATCGACATCGCGCTCGACGCGCTGCGCTGCCCGCCGGCCGAGAGCGGCGTGACCAGCCTCTCGGGCGGCGAGCGCCGGCGCGTGGCGCTGTGCAAGCTGCTGCTCGAGAAGCCCGACCTGCTGCTGCTCGACGAGCCGACCAACCACCTCGACGCCGAGAGCGTGTCCTGGCTGGAGAAGACGCTGCGCGACTACCAGGGCGCCGTGCTGATCGTCACCCACGACCGCTACTTCCTCGACAACGTCACCAACTGGATCCTCGAGGTCGACCGCGGCCGCGGCATCCCCTACGAGGGCAACTACTCCGCCTACCTGACCGCCAAGCGCAAGCGCCTGCAGCAGGAGGAGAAGGAGGAGAGCACCCGCCAGCGCCAGCTGGCCGAGGAGCAGGAGTGGATCGGCCGCAGCCCCGCCGCCCGCCAGGCCAAGAGCAAGGCGCGCATCCAGGCCTATGAGGAACTGCTGGCCAAGAGCCTGGACCGCGCGCCGGACCCCACCGAGATCCAGATCCCGCCGGCGCCGCGCCTCGGCAACCTCGTCATCGAGGCGGAGGACCTGCGCAAGGGCTTCGGCAACAACCTGCTGATCGACGGCCTCTCCTTCAAGCTGCCGCCGGGCGGCATCGTCGGCGTCATCGGGCCGAACGGCGCCGGCAAGTCCACGCTGTTCAAGATGATCACCGGCAAGGAGAAGCCGGATGGCGGCTCGCTCAAGATCGGCGAGACCGTCTCCCTCGGCTATGTCGACCAGAGCCGTGACACGCTGGATGACAAGCGCACCGTCTGGCAGGAGATCTCGGACGGCGAGGACCTGATCATGATGGGCAAGCGCGCCGTGCCGAGCCGCGCCTATGCCGCCGCCTTCAACTTCAAGGGCGGCGACCAGCAGAAGCCCGTGGGCGTCCTCTCGGGCGGCGAGCGCAACCGCGTGCACCTGGCCAAGATGCTGCGCAAGCCGCACAACGTCATCCTGCTCGACGAGCCGACCAACGACCTCGACGTGGACACCCTCCGCGCGCTGGAAGAGGCGCTGGTGGATTTCGCCGGCTGCGCCGTGATCATCAGCCACGATCGCTGGTTCCTCGACCGGCTGGCGACGCACATCATGTCCTTCGAGGGCGACAGCCACGTCGAATGGTTCGAGGGCAACTATCAGGCCTACGAGGCGGATCGACGTCGACGCCTTGGCGCGGCGGCCGATCAGCCGCACCGTATCAAGTACCGGCCGCTCACCCGGTAAGCCGGTGGATGGCCTGGCGCGGGTGGAATCCCCGCATGCGGTGCGCACGCCCCGTCTGGTGCTGCGCCCCGTCGGGCCTGGGCATCTGGCCGACCTCGTCGCCCTGAAGGGCGACGAGGCCGCCTTCGGCCTGATGCTCCACGGCACCCGCAGCCCGGCCCAGGCGCGGCAGGACCTGGAGGACGACATGGCCTTCTGGGCCGTGCGCGGCTACGGCACCTGGGCCGTGCATCTGGCGGAGAGCGAGGCCTTTCTCGGCATCGTGGCGCTGTCGGAGCGGCCGGATGGGCGAGGGGTGGCGCTGCGCTTCGCGCTCTGGCCGCACACCCGCGGCAAGGGCTATGCGCGGGAGGCCGCCCGCGCGGCGGTCGAATTCGGCCACCGGCAGGCCGGCCTGCCCCGCATCATCGCCGTGGCGCGGGAGGACAACCGCGCCTCGCGCGGTGTGCTGGAGGATCTCGGCCTGCGCTGTGCGGGCGAGTTTCCGCGCGATGGGCACCGCATGCTGGTCTATGAGAGCCTGCGGCCGCCGGCACCGCCCGCGCAGCAGGGCGAAGGCTGATCGACAGGCCGGGTGGGGGCGATGCCCCGCCCCGGCCTTTTTCATGTGCTCCGCCCTATTGTGGCAGTTCTGCCACATTTGAGGCGGCGGCCTGCCCTGCGCCCTAGCAGTAATCCCCTGTTAACTAATGAACCGGAAGAAGCCCCTGCGGCCTTCGCCCCTCAAACAAGGCAAGGCTGCCATGATTGTGTTTAAAATGTGGCGAACCTGCTCTATCCAGCCGGACAGGGAAGGAAGCGCGGGCTTGAAGGTTCTGCCGGATGATGTCTCTTCGCCGTCTCGCCCTGTTGGGCCTCCTCCTGGGCGCCAACCTTGTCGCGCCGGCCGCGCAGGCGCAGGATTTCACCCTGCGCGCCGCCATCGGCGGGGGCGGGGTGCCTTATGCGCAGAAGGACTCCTTCCTGGTCGCCACGCTGGGCGGGCCCAAGGCTGGCAAGGTGGCGCTCGCCACCAGCCTGCCGCTGGCAGCCCTCGCCAGGCCGGTCTTCGAATCCCGCCCGCTCTATGTGTTGGGGGGCGGGGTGGGGCTGGGGCGGCTTGGCCAGGCACGGCTTTCACTGGATGGGCAGTTCGCCGCCGCCGCCAACCCGGCGCCCGACGAGGCGCGCGCCATGCTGGGGCTGGCCCGGCTGCGCCTGGTGTTCTGAGCCGCCTCAGCCCGTGGCGGCGAGGCGCGCCATGGCCGAGGCGGTGGCCTCCTCGGCCGGGAAGAAGGCCTCGATCGTCACCTCCGCCAGCGTCACATCCACCGCCGTGCCGAATACGGTGGTGGTGCTGAGGAAGCTGAGCGGCCCCGCCGCGCTCGCCAGCCGCAGCGGCACGGCGATGCCCGCCTCCTCCACCGGCACGGGCCGCGCCCCGCGCGCCTGGGGTGGCGGCGGATACGCCTTCAGCTCCTCCAACAGCCGCATCAGCACGGGGTCGGCCGAGCTTCGTGCCTCATGCCCCAGCCGCGCCAGCAGATGGGCGCGCCATTCGGCGTAGTTCAGGATGCGGTCCGCCAGCCCTTCCGGGTGCAGGCTGAGGCGCAGCACATTCACCGGCGGCCGCAGCAGCGGCGGCGCCACCGCCCCGATCAGCACGCCGATAGCGGCATTGGCCGCCAGCAGCGTCCAGTGCCGGTCCACCGCCAGGGCGGGGTGGGGCATGTGGCCGTGCAGGATGCGCTCCATCGCCTGCCGCGCCGAGGCCAGGTCGGGCGCCTGCCAGGGCCGCTCCCGGTAGACCGGCGCGAAGCCCGCCGCCGCCAGCAGGGCGTTGCGCTCGCGCAGCGGCAGGCCGAGCGGCTCCGCCAGCCGCAGCACCATGGCGCGGCTTGGCATGGCGCGGCCGGATTCCAGGCAGCTCAGGTGCCGCTGGGAGATCTCGGCTTCCAGCGCCAGCGCCATCTGGCTCATCCGCCGCCGCTGCCGCCACTGGCGCAGCAGCGTGCCGGCCGGGAGTGGTTCCGTGCCCATCATGCGCCGAGCCTAGCCACCGCATCCGCCGCCGGACAATGACCTCCGAGGTCATCGACCCGCCGCCGGCGGCAGGGAGAGGATCGGCGCCGGCGGCACCGCAGCCCGCGGCGCCGGAGCGATGCGAGGAACCGATCATGATGGCGTGGACCGAACACCTTTCCCTGCGGCGCCTGCTGCTGGCCGATGCGGCGAGCTGCGCGCTGATGGGAGCCGCCCTGCTGGCGGCGCCGCAGGCCCTGGGCGGCTGGACCGGCCTGCCGCCGGCGCTGCTCTCCGGGGCGGGGCTGGCCCTGCTGCCGGTGGGGGCCTTCATGGCGCTGCTGGCGCGCGGCGGCGCCGTGCCGCGCTGGGGGCTGGCGGTGGTGCTGGGCGGCAATGTGCTGTGGGTGGTGGCCAGCCTGATGCTGCCGCTGCTCGGGCTGGTGGCACCGAACGCGCTGGGATGGGCCTTCCTGCTCGGCCAGGCTGGCTTCGTCGCCGCACTGGCCTGGCTGGAGGGCGCCGCCGCCCGCGCCCGGCCGGCCCTGGCCTGAGGCGGCGCGCCATGACCTGCTACGCCATCGGACTGCTGCACGATGTGGAGATGGGGCCGGGCATCCTGGCCTATCTGGAGGGGATCGATGCCACGCTGGCGCCTTTCGGCGGGCGCTACCGTATCCATGGCGGGGTGCCGGAGATGCTGGAGGGCACCTGCGACCGCGACCTGATCGTCATCGCCTTCCCCAACCGGGCGGCGGCCCGGGCCTGGTACGGATCGGCGGCCTACCAGGCCCTGCTGCCGCACCGGCTGCGCCATGCCCGGGGCGCGGTGTTCCTGATCGACGGCGTGGCGGAGGGCCACCGCGCCACGGACATCCTGCGGCGGGGCGGCCGAGGCTCCTAGGCCCCGCGCCGCCGCGCCAGCAGCTTCACCCCCAGCATGGCGCCGCCGATCACCAGGAAGGAGAGGGCGGTGGAGACGGTGCCGAGCGCGTAGAGCACCGGCGTCGTCACCGTCGTCGTCATGCCGAGGATTTCCAGCGGCAGGGTGTTGCCGCTGCCGGCGGTGAGCAGGGTGCGGGCGAACTCGTCGAAGGACAGCGTGAAGCCGAACAGCGCGATGCCCACCACGCTCGGCGCGATGATCGGCAGCACCACGTGCCAGAAGCTCTGCCAGGGGGTGGCGCCCATGTCGCGCGCCGCCTCCTCCCAGCTGCGGTCGAAGCGGTTGAACACGGCGAACATGATCAGCAGGCCGAAGGGCAGCGTCCAGGTAAGCTGCGCGCCGAAGGCGGAGGAGTACCAGGAGGGTTCCCACTCCATCCGGTTGAACAGCAGGCCGACGCCGAGGCTGACCAGGATGGACGGCACGATCAGGCTGGTGAGCGTCAGGGTGAACAGCACGCCGCTGCCGGGGAAGCGGCGGCGGAAGGCCATGCCGGCGGCCAGCGAGATGACCACCGTGCTCGCCGTCACCATCGCCGCCAGCAGCAGCGTGCGCGTCATCGAGGCGCCGAGGTCGCCCACCGCCTGCGGCTGGAACAGCCGGCCGAACCAGTGCACCGAGACGCCGTTCATCGGGAAGGTCAGCCCGCCATCCGGTCCCTGGAAGGAGAGGATGGTGATGGTGAGCGTCGGCCCGTAGAGGAACAGCAGGAACAGCACGAACAGCGTGCCGAGCAGGATGCGCGCCGCGCGCCCGGGCATGGCTCAGAGCTCCTTGCGGATGTCGATGGCGCGCAGCATCGCCGCCACCAGCAGCAGCACCATGGCCAGCAGCACCACCGCGTTGGCCGCCGCCGCGGGGTATTGCATCAGCCCGATCTGGTTGCTGATCATCAGCCCGACCGAGGCGCTCTGCCCGCCGCTCATCAGCCGCACCGTGGCGAAGTCGCCCATCACCAGCACGACGACGAAGATGCTGCCGATGCCGATGCCCGGCTTGCACAGCGGCAGGATGACGCACCACAGCGTCTGCCAGAAGCCGGCGCCGGCATCGCGCGCCGCCTCCAGCAGCCGGCGGTCGATGCGCATCATGGTGTTGAAGATCGGCACCACCATGAACAGCGTGTAGAGGTGGACGAAGGCCAGGATCACCGAGAAATCCGAGAAGAGCAGGAATTCCAGCGGCTGCTCGATCAGGCCCGCGCCCATCAGCGCATTGTTCATGATGCCGTTGCGGCCGAGGAAGGGCACCCAGGCGATCATGCGGATCAGGTTGCTGGTCCAGAAGGGCACGGTGCAGAGGATGAAGAGCACCGTGCGCCAGGTCGCGTCCTGCACCACGAAGGCCAGGTAGTATGCCAGCCAGAAGCCGAGCGCGAAGGTCACCAGCCAGGTGAGGCCGGCGAACCACAGCGTCTTGAGATAGGTCTGCCACGTCACCGGAGAGGCGAAGACCTCCTGGTAATTGGTCAGCACGAAATCCGGGATCAGGCTGAAGCTGTCATAATCGTAGAAGCTGACGACGACGATCAGCGCGATCGGCAGCAGCAGGAAGGTGGCCAGGACCAGCGCCAGAGGGGCGGCCTGCAGCCAGGGGAACCATCGGGACATGCGCGCGCTCCAACTCCGGGCCTTCCAGGGGGCGCCGCCCCCTGGACCCCCGCCGGGGTGACAGTGTCACCCCGGACCCCGCCATCGTGTGCGATCGCTGCAGGCGGCAACGCCGGAAGCGTGAATCGCACACGCAAACAAAATCAGGCCGCGATGAACTCGTTCCACTTCTGGATCATGTAGCGGTCCTCGTTCATCACCGAGTTCCAGCAGACGACCTTGCCCATGCGGTCCGTGAAGGAGCCGCCATCGCGCACCGCGCCGGCCTTCTCCATCACCTTGCCATCGGGGGCGACGATGTCGGCGGTGGCGGGCTTGCCCTCCATCCAGTAGCCCCACTCATTCTCGCTCATGTTGGCCTTCGCCGTCTCCAGCACCGCCGAGTAGTAGCCCTGGCGGTTGAGGAAGGCGCCGCACCAGCCGGAGAGATACCAGTTCATGTACTCATAGGCCGCGTCCAGCTCGAGGCCGGAGAGATGGCGCATCAGGCCGAGGCCCGAGCCCCAGGCGCGGTAGCCCTCCGCCAGCGGCTGGTACACGCAGGGGATGCCGCGCGAGCGCACGGCGGTGACGGCCGGCGACCACATGGACTGGATGACGACCTCGCCCGAGGCCATCAGGTTCACGCTCTCGTCGAAGCTCTTCCAGAAGGCGCGGAACTGCCCGGCGCGCTTCGCTTCGATCAGGAAGGCGATGGTCTTGTCGATCTCGGCGCGGGTCATGTTGCCCTTGTCGCCGTACTTCACGATGCCGGCGCTCTCCGCCACCATCGCCGCGTCCATGATGCCGATGCCGGGGATGTTCAGGATGCTCGCCTTGCCCTTGAAGGCGGGGTCCAGCAGGTCCTTCCAGTGGGTGATGGGGCGGCCCACCAGATCGGGGCGGATGCCCAGCGTGTCGGCGTTGTAGACGGTGGGCATCAGCGTCATCAGCTCGGTGCGCTTGCCGGCGAAGGTCTTCGCATCCTTGCTTTCGACGAAGCCCACGGAGAAAGGCGAGGTGCCCTGGCCCGGCGCGCTCTCCGGCGTCAGGCGGCCGGTGGTGAAGATCGGCACGATCTTGTCGGCCAGCTTGATCCGCTTGGTGTCGATCGGCTGCAGCGCGCCGGTCGGGTACACCTTCTTGATGCTGAAATATTCGATGTCGGCGATGTCGAAGCTGCGCGCCTGGGTGGCGGCGCGCTGCGCCACGGCGTCCGTGTCGGTCACCGTCAGCTGCAGGGTGAAGCCGAGGTCCTTCTTCACCTGCTCGGCGATCGGGTTGAGGCCCGAGACGCCGGTGCCGATCTGCCGCAGCGTCACGTTGCGGATGTTCTGCGCCCAGAGGGTGGGGAAGCCGGTGACGGCGCCGCTGCCCAGGGCCGCGCCAGCCAGCGCCAGCGCGCCGCGGCGGGTGAGGGAGGGCTGAGTCTTCTTCTGCTCGGTCATCTTCTACGCTCTCCTGGTCAGGCTGTCTGGCTGAGGGGGTGGGCGTCCTGCGCCGCCCAGCCCAGCGTGGCGGCCTCGCCCGGGGCCACGGGCGCGGCGTGGAACAGGCCGTCCGGCAGCAGCGCCTCGGCGGTCTGGCCGTCGCCGGCCCGCACCACCACGCGCACCGCGGCGCCCTGGTACTCGACGGTGGTCACCTGGCCGGCCAGGCTGGCGCCGTCACTGGCGCCGTCTTCCGGCACCGGCGTCAGCCGGGTGCGGTCCGTGCGCACGGCGAAGCGCCCGCCCGGCAGGTCCAGCACATTGTGGCCGCCGATGAAGCGGGCGACGAAGGCGCTGGCCGGCTTCTCGAAGATCTCGCGCGGATGCGCCGCCTGGGCGATCCGCCCATGGTCCATCACCACGGCGATGTCGGAGAGGGCCATCGCCTCCTCCTGCCCATGGGTGACATGGATGAAGGTGATGCCGAGCTCGCGCTGCAGCCGCTTCAGCTCCTCGCGCATCTGGGTGCGCAGGAAGGGGTCGAGGGCGGAGAGCGGCTCGTCCAGCAGCAGCACCTTGGGGCGGGTGATCAGCGCGCGGGCCAGCGCCACGCGCTGCTGCTGGCCGCCCGAGAGCTGCGCCGGCAGCCGGTCCGCCATCTTCTCCAGCTGCACCAGCTTCAGGAACCCGGCCGCCTGGGCCAGCCGCTCCGCCTTGCCCACGCCGCGCATGCGCAGCCCGAAGGCGATGTTCTCCAGCGCCGTCAGGTGCGGGAACAGGGCATAGGACTGGAACATCATGGCCGTGCCGCGCGCCGCCGGCGGCAGCAGCGTCACATTGCGGCCGGAGAGCAGGATGTCGCCTTCGCTCACCGTCTCATGCCCGGCGATCATGCGCAGCGTGCTGGTCTTGCCGCAGCCCGAGGGGCCGAGCAGGCAGCAATAGCTGGCGGCCGGGATCGAGAGCGAAATCCCGTCCACCGCCGCCGGGCCATGGCCGTACCGCTTGGTGACGCCGATCAGTTCCACATCCGGTCGCAATCGCCCGATCCCATTCCGGTTCGTGTCGGCGCGGAGGGTATGCAAGGGGTGCGCCAGGAGCCGGAGCGCTGCGTGGGCAAACGTCGCTCGCGTGGAAACAGGGACCGTAAGGGCCAGAAGCACACGAAAACGAGAGGTGCTATGCCTTTATTTTGGGCAGATGGGGCCGCCCTGCCCGTGGTCTGCTCAAGTTGTTCACAAGATCGAACAGACCTTACATTCATCCACCATCTTGATGATGCGCGCTGTCGGGAGACCATGTCGAATGGCGGCAGGAGAGCAAGCGATGGCGGACGCGAGGCCCCCGGGCTTTAACCTGAACATAGGCTTGTCAGACGTCGTAGGACTGAAGCCGGTTCTCGACGATCTGGTTGACATGGCCTGGGAGCCGGGCTGGAGCCCCGCGGCGCTGAGCCGGCTGGTGCGGCTGTGCGATGATCTGAAGCGCAGCCTGGAGCCGGCGGTCTGGCAGATGGCCTGCGCCGAGATGCTGGTCCACCCGCTGCACCGGTTGATGCTGGAGGACCCTCTCATCCGCGCGGCACAGGATCTGGCGGGCCGCCCCGGCCTGCTGCCGCTGCTGCAGGACCTGCTGCTGCGGCATGAGACGGTGCGGGACCGGCTCAGCCAGGCCTCGCGCGCCGGGCGCGACCTGTTCGAGGCAACCGCCGCACTCGGCTATTTCAGCGCCTTGCAGGGGCAGCCCGCCTTCCTCGCGCGGGTGATCGAGGCGGTGCTGGAGCGCCGCCCGGGAGCCGAGGTGCTGAGCCTGGGGGCAGGGCACCTGCGGGAGGCCGCCATGCTGGCCCAGCCCGGCAAGCTCGGGCGCTGGGTGGCGCAGGAGACGGACCGCGGCGTCATCGCCACGCTGCGCAGGGGGCTGCCGCCCGGGCTGCCGCTGCGCAGCCTGCGCTGCAACCTCTCCTCCTTCGTTCGGAAGCCTTATCTGCGCGGCTGCTTCGACCTGATCCTGCTGCCGGACCTGCCGGGCTGCGGCACCGGCAGCTGGCCGAAGGAGCTGGTGGATTCCGCATTTGCGGCGCTCAAGCCGGGCGGCCTGCTGCTTCTGGGCAGCGCCGGCCCCGCCCCGCCGGAGGCAGCCTGGATGGAGGTGTTCCTGGGTCTGCGGCCCTGCTGGCGCAGCCTGGAGGAGATGGAGGCCCTGCTGGCCGCTGTGCCGCCGGCGGAGGCGCGGCGGCCTCGGGTATTCCAGGGCATCGGCGGAGGCGTCGAGGGGCGGCGGCTCTACGCCATGGTCGAGCGGCGCTGAACGGGCGGAACAACGCCCGGAAGCGGCGGCCATCCGCCAGGGGGCAGCGCCGCCCTGGCGGATGGCCGCCGGAAGGTCCTCAGGGGTTCTCGCGCGCCGCCAGCGCCGCCACCTGGCGCCGCATGGCATCCAGCAGGGCGGAAACCTGGCCGCCATTGCGGCTGATCACGGCGGAGTACTCGCTGCGCTGGGTGAGCCGCAGGGAGGTGCCTTCCGCGATCACGTCCACCACGCGCGGCTGGCCGCCCACCTCGCCCACCCGCCAGTCGAGGCTGAACGGGGCGGTGTTGGGGCGCTCGATGACGGTGTTCACCAGCGCGTCGTCCTCGGTGCGCTGCTGGCTACGGCCCAGGCTGAAGCGCACGCCCTCATACTCGCCGAAGCGGGCGGAGAGATTGCGGATCAGCGTCTCCTCGAACAGCTTCATGTATTCCTGCTGCTCCGCCGGGGAGGCGGTGCGCCACCAGCGGCCGAGGATGAAGCGGCCCACCCCCTCCACATCCACGGCGCGGCGCAGGATCGCGGCCACACGTTGCCGGCGCTCGGCCACGGGCGCGCGGGAGTTGAGGGCGCCCACCAGCTCCTGGCCAGTGGCCTCGATGAAGTTGGCGGCGCGGTTGATGTCCATCTCCGCGCGCGCCGGGGAGCTTCCGAGCGCGACCATGGAGAAGGGGGCAGCCCATGCGGCGGCCAGCAGGGAACGGCGGTGCATCCTGTTCTGTCTCATCTTGTGTTCAAGCCCGCTCAGTTGCGGCCGGGCGGGTTGCCCGCAGTCCCGAGCCCCGTGCCCCAGGCATTGCCGGAAGACGGATTGGCACCGCTGTTGCGGATCTCCGACTGGCGGCGCTGGCGATAGGCGCTGCGGAACGTGGCATACGGGTCGAGGCTGGTTTCCTTCACCGAATCAATCGTCTCGATCAGCCTTTCGCGGGTGTCGAGCACGGTCAGGCCGGTGATGCCATAGCCGATGTTCTCTATCGTGTTGTCGCCATTGGCGACCACCCAGGTCACCGGGTTGGAGACGATATCCAATCCAAACCCCGTCAGGTCACGCGGGTTGCTCGGGCCTAGCACCGGAATGAACAGGAACGGGCCTTCGCCCAGGCCCCAGACCGCCAGGGTCTGGCCGAAATCCTCGGTGTGTCCGGGCAGGCCGAAATTCTTCGCCACGTCGAAGATGCCGCCGACGCCCAGGGTGGTGTTCAGCAGGAACCGGCCGAGGGTGGTGCCGAAGCGCTGCGTCTCGCCCTGCAGGCCATCGTTCAGCAGGATGACGGGGCTGCGCAGGTTGGCCAGCACGTTGCCCACGCCGGTGCGGACCGGCTGCGGCAGCACGAAGCGGTAGACCTCCGCCGCCGGGCGCAGCAGCACCGTGTCGATCCCGTTATGCACCGTGTACATGGTGCGGTTGAAGGGCTCGAGCGGGTCGTTGGTCTGCTCGTACTCCGCCAGGGCTTCGGGCTCGCTCGCTGGGGGACGCGTGGCGCAGGCCGAGAGGGCCAGCATGCCGAGCAGCAGAAGAAGCGGGCGGCGGTAAGGGTGCATGGGCGGGGCGTTTCCTGGGGGTCGGGAAGGCTGGGGGGAGCAGAGGGGGGAGCGGTTGGCCGGCAACATACATGCTGGGATGAATGCCAGGAACATCTAAAGGCCAAGCTGGCTTAAACAACCCCGTGCGTGTACCGCATTCATTTCCATCGCCCGGTGCAGTATGGGGGAGGCATGAACCACTTCGCCGACCACGCCGCCCCCGAAGCGCCGCAGGGCGCCCAGCTTGGCTCCTCCCAGACGGGTGCCCCGGGCACCCTGCAGCGCTGGTTGACCGGCCCGCGCGTGGCCGGCCTGCCCGTGCCGACCGAGTTGCCCCCGCCCGCGCTCTCCTTCGAGTTCTTCCCGCCCCGCACCGAGGCGCTGGAGCAGCAGCTCTGGACCTGCGTGCGGCGGCTGGAGCCGCTGGCGCCGCGCTTCGTCTCCGTCACCTACGGCGCCGGCGGCACCACGCAGGAGCGCACCCACGCCACCGTCGCCCGCCTGGTGCGGGAGACCAGCCTGACGCCGGCCGCGCACCTGACCTGCGTCGGCGCCAGCCGCGGCGAGGTGGACGACGTCGCCCGCCGCTACTGGGCCGATGGCGTGCGCCATATCGTGGCGCTGCGCGGCGACGCCCCGGCCGGCGAGGCGGGCTACGTGCCCCACCCCGATGGCTACGCCTACGCCGCCGATCTGGTGGCCGGGCTGCGCAAGGTCGGCGACTTCGAGATCTCGGTGGCCGCCTATCCGGAGACCCACCCCACCGCCAGCTCCGCCCAGCACGACCTGGACAACCTGAAGCGCAAGATCGACGCCGGCGCCACCCGCGCCATCACCCAGTATTTCTTCGATACCGAGGTGTTCCTGCGCTTCCTCGACCGCTGTCTCGCCGCCGGCATCACCGTGCCGATCGTGCCGGGCATCCTGCCGGTCTCCAACTTCAACCAGGTGCGCAAATTCTCCGCCATGTGCGGCGCCAGCGTGCCGGGCTGGATGGGCAAGCTGTTCGAGGGGCTGGACGACGACCCGGACACCCGCCGCATGGTGGCCGCCGCGCTGGCCGCCGAGCAGGTGCGGCTGCTGCAGGCCAATGGCGTGGACGAGTTCCACTTCTACACCCTCAACCGCGCCGACCTGACCTATGCCATCGCCCATATCCTGGGCGCCCGGCCGAAGGTGGCGGCGGCGCCCTGAGCGGAGGCCCCCTCCCGTGGGGGGCCTTCAGCCCCGCCGCGCCAGCCGGGCATAGACCGGCTTCAGCAGGAAGGGGCTGAGGAAGAGCGGGAACTGGCAGAGCACGAAGAACAGCAGGATGCGCGGCTCCGTGCTCGCCGGCATCACCGCCAGGTAGAGCGCCATGTTGCGGTTGCCCGAGAGCAGCCCGGCGGAGAGCGAGAGGCGCCGCCCCGCGGGGCGGAAGACCAGCGCCGTGGCCAGGTTCAGGCCGAGGCAGCCGGCGAAGGCCAGGGCCACGCCGCCCAGCACCAGCCCCGGCTCGGCCAGCAGCAGCGCCAGCACCCCATCCATCACGCCGAAGCCGTAGAGCACCACCAGCAGCACCACCGCGCCATCCACCGCGCCGCCCCAGCGGGCGAGGCGCGCCGGGCCGGCCATCTGCCGGATGGCCAGCGAGACCACCAGCGGCAGCCCCACCACCAGCGCCAGCCGCGCCATCAGCCCGGCCACGGTGATGGAGAGGTCGATGCCCAGCAGCCCCAGCGCCAGCGGCGGCGCGGTGAAGGGCACCAGCAGGGTGGAGAGCAGCGAGGCCACCAGCGCCACCTCCCCATCCAGCCCCACCAGCCGGGCGAAGGCGGGGGAGGAGGTGGCGGCGCAGCCGGTGGCGACGATGACCAGCCCCGCGCCCATCGGCCCGTCCAGCCCCACCGCCTGGGTCACGGCGAAGGCCAGCAGCGGGCAGCCCAGCAGCAGCCAGGCCAGCAGCGCCGCCACCAGCAGCGGCCGCCGCAGATAGGCCAGCACCTGCACCGGATCGACCCGCAGCAGCACCAGCGTCATCAGCAGCGCCACGATCGGCGTCACCGCCTCGCGCAGGGCGGCGGCGAGCGGCGGGATGAGCAGGCCGGCGAAGATGCTCACCGCCAGCAGCACGCCACCTTGCCGTGCGGACCATTCCAGGGCGCGGATCGGCAGGCTGAGAATGGCGGTGACTCCTCCCGGCAAGCGGCCGGAGGTTGGCCGCGTTCGTGACCCGTTCTATATCCAGCCTGTGCCCTCGCCAATCCTGCCCCTCCTCGCCCTTCCCCTGCTCCTGCTGCTGGGCGCCGCCCCGGCCGCGGCGGCCTGCACGGACGCCCCCGCGCCCGGGGTGGACTGGCGACGCTGCCTGCAGGACGGGCAGGACCTGCACGGCGTGGACCTGACCGGCGCCGTGCTGCGCGACGCCAGCTTCGCCCGGGCCCGTCTGGGGCAGGCGAAGCTGGTCAAGGCGGATGCGCCCTCCGCCCGCTTCACCTCGGCCGATGCCACAGGAGCCGACTTCTCCGGCGCCGTGCTGCGCGGCGCCGAGTTCACCCGCGCCCGGCTGGCCGGCGCCCGCTTCGTGCGGGCCGACCTGCGCGGCGCCCGCTTCTTCCGCGCCGACCTGACCGATGCCGACCTGACCGGGGCGGAGCTGTCGGGCGCCGACCTGGGCACCGCCACGCTGGACGGCGCGCTCTGGGTCGATGGCGCCCGGCGCTGCGCCGCCGGCTCCGTGGGGTTCTGCCAATGACGACGATGCCCGCCTCCGCCGCCGCCGCCGACTACCTGGCCCGGCTGAACCCCGAGCAGCGCGCCGCCGTGGAGACGGTGGACGGGCCGCTCCTGGTGCTGGCCGGCGCCGGCACCGGCAAGACGCGGGTGCTGACCACCCGCTTCGCCCATATCCTGATGACGCGGCGGGCCTTCCCCAGCCAGGTGCTGGCCGTCACCTTCACCAACAAGGCGGCGCGCGAGATGCGCGAGCGCGTCTCCGCCATCCTCGGCCAGCCGGCGGAGGGGCTGTGGCTCGGCACCTTCCACGCCCTCTGCGCCCGCATGCTGCGCCGCCATGCCGAGCTGGTGGGGCTCGACAGCAACTTCACCATCCTCGACACGGACGACCAGATGCGCCTGCTGAAGCAGGTGATGGACGCCGCCGGGGTGGACCAGAAGCGTTGGCCGCCGCAGGGGCTGATGGCCGTCATCCAGCGCTGGAAGGACCGCGGCTGCACCCCGGCCCGCATCACCCCGGCCGAGGATTCGGACTTCGCCAACAACCGCGCCCGCAGCCTCTACGCCGCCTACCAGGAACGGCTGCGGCAGGTGAACGCCACCGATTTCGGCGACCTGATGCTGCATGTGGTGGAGATCCTGCGCACCCACCCGGACGTGCTGGCCGACTACCACCGCCGCTTCCGCTACATCCTGGTGGACGAGTACCAGGACACCAACCTGGTGCAGTATCTCTGGCTGCGCCTGCTGGCCCAGCGGGAGGACCCTTCGCAGCGCAACATCTGCTGCGTGGGCGATGACGACCAGTCGATCTATTCCTGGCGCGGCGCCGAGATCGAGAACATCCTCCGCTTCGAGAAGGATTTCCCGGGCGCCACCATCGTGCGCCTCGAATCCAACTACCGCTCCACCACCCCCATCCTGGGCGCCGCCGCCGGGCTGATCGCCCGCAACAGCGGCCGCCTGGGCAAGACGCTGCGGCCGGGGCGGGAGGATTCGCGGGGCGAGAAGGTGCGCGTCGTCTCGCTGTGGGATTCGGAGGAGGAGGCCCGCATGGTGGGCGGCCGCATCGAGGCCGCGCGGCGGGAGGGGCACAACCTCGCCGAGATCGCCATCCTGGTCCGCACCGGCTCGCAGACCCGCGCCTTCGAGGAGCGGCTGATCACGCTCGGCATCCCCTACCGCGTGGTGGGCGGGCTGAAATTCTACGAGCGGGCCGAGATCCGCGACGCCATGGCCTATCTGCGCGTGCTGCAGCAGCCGGCGGACGACCTCGCCTTCGAGCGTATCGTCAACACCCCCAAGCGTGGGCTGGGCGACACGGCGCTGCGCGCCATGCACCAGCTCGCCCGCGCCGAGGGGGTGCCGCTGCTGGTGGCGGCGGACCGGATGACGGCGATGGGCGCGCTGCGCCCGAAGCCGCGCCAGGCGCTGCGCGAGCTGCTGGAAGGCTTCGCCCGCTGGCGCGAGGGGCTGGGGCGGGAGGGGCATGTGGTGGTGGCCGCCACCCTGCTGGAGGAATCCGGCTACACGGAGATGTGGAAGCAGGACAAGTCGCCCGAGGCGCCCGGGCGGCTCGAGAACCTGAAGGAGCTGATCCGGGCGCTCGGCGAGTTCGAGACGCTCGCCGGCTTCCTCGAGCACGTGTCGCTGGTGATGGAGAGCGACCAAGCCCCCGAGGCCGAGCGGGTCAGCCTGATGACGCTGCACGCCGCCAAGGGGCTGGAGTTCGACACGGTGTTCCTCCCCGGCTGGGAGGAGGGGCTGTTCCCGCACCAGCGCTCGCTGGACGAGAGCGGCGACAAGGGGCTCGAGGAGGAGCGGCGCCTCGCCTATGTCGGCATCACCCGGGCGCGGAAACGCTGCATCATCAGCCATGCCGCCAACCGCCGGCTCTATGCCAACTGGAGCAGCGCCATCCCCAGTCGCTTCCTGGAGGAGCTGCCGCCCGAGCATATCGAGCAGGAGGGCGGCGCGCGGGCCGAGCGCAGCCGCATGATGGCGGCGCCCTCGGTGTTCTCCGGCCAGTTCCCGCTGGTGGCGCGCAAGCCACGCATCATCGAGGCCGGCGCCTGGGAGGTCTCTGAGCGGCCGGCGAAGAATGCCGCCATCCCGCCCGGCACGCGGGTTTTTCACCAGAAATTCGGCTATGGGCGTGTCGTGAGCACCGACGACAACAAGCTGGACGTCGAATTCGACAAGGCGGGGCGGAAGCGCGTGCTCGACAGCTTCGTGGAAAAGGCCTGATGAACCGCCGCCATCCCCAGACCCTGGAAACCCTGACCATCGACGGCCTGCCGGAAGAGGCGGTGCCGCATTTCGAGGCGGCGCTGCAGACCGTCTGCCCCACCGTGGGCTACTTCAAGGACGACCCGACCGACACCTGGGGCCTGGAGGCGGTGCGCGAGACCGGCGTGGGCGACGAGGAGCTGCTGCCCGCCCTGGTGCTGGCCTCGGCGCTCTCCGGCATCGAGATGCCCGAGCTGAAGCGCGCGCCGGTGGAGGCGGAGGGCTGGCTGGCCCGCACCGTGCAGGCCTTCCCCGAGCAGGAGATCGGCGCCCGCGTGCTGATCCGGCCCAGCCACGTGCCCAACCCCGTCACCTATGGCCGCACCGTGCTGCGGCTGGATGCCGGCCTCGCCTTCGGCTCCGGCGAGCATGGCTCGACGCGCGGCTGCCTGATTGGCTTCGAGGGCATGGCGCACCGCCGGCCGCGCCGCATCCTCGACCTTGGCACCGGCTCGGGCATCCTGGCCATGGCCGCGGCCAAGCGGTTGCACCGCAAGGTGCTGGCCACCGATATCGAGCCCTGGAGCGTGCGCATCGCCGCCGAGAACGCGCGGATGAACGGGCTGCGCAACCTGCTGGAGGCCAGGCTGGCCGATGGCTGGCGCCACCGCGGCGTGCGCGCCGGCACCTACGACCTGGTCTTCGCCAACATCCTGGCCCGGCCGCTCTGCGCCATGGCCAAGAGCCTGTCGGACCATCTGGCGCCGGGCGGCACCGCCATCCTGGCCGGGCTGCTGGGCACGCAGGTGCGGATGGTGCTGGCCGCGCACCGCCGCGCCGGCATGGTGCTGGAGCGGCGCATCGACCAGGGCGCCTGGTCGGCCCTGGTGCTGCGCAAGCGCTGAAAATGGAACCGCCCCGCATCTGGGGGGATGCGGGGCGGTTCTGGTCGGGAGCGGCACCGGGGGGAGGGGGGGAGGAAGCGCCGTTCCCTTAGTCTCTGGTGCAACAACTCCGGCCCGAGGCCGGAGTTGCTGTGCCGCGTGCGGATTTTTTCAGGCAGCGCTGCGGCTGTTGGCCGGCGCGTTGGCGGCGCGGCTGGCCTGGGCCTCGAAGTCGCCGTCGAACACGCGGCTGATCTCGCCACGGCTCAGCCCGATGTCGGACAGTTCGCGGTCGGTCATCAGGGACAGCTCGTTCTGCACGCGGCGGCGCTGCGGATATTCCACCACGGCGCGGTAGGCCCTGGTCAGCGCCTTGCGGATCCAAAGGCCGATCGCCTCATCCCGCGCACGCATCGCCGCGAGAGCGACGGAGCGCGCCTCGTCCATGTTGAAGGCGGCGGCGGGGATGGCGGAGTCAAACTCCGGCTTGGTGATGCGGGGTTCCATTGTCTAGCGTTCCAGTTGCGCGCCGGGGTGGTCCGCAGGACTGGCTCTTGCCGTCGACCGCCCGCCCCTGGTGCGATGAGCAGGATGTAATCTTGTGCAGGCGCGAAGACGAGCGCGACAAGCGAAGCTGAGCCATGCGCAGGACGCATTGATACCTGTGGAAATATGTTCTTAACGGGATGCTAACCGAAGTGACACACGCCGAACGCCTCGCCGCCCTTCGCGCCGAGCTTGCCCGCAGCGGGGTGGATGGCCTGCTGATTCCCCGCAGCGACGAATACCTGGGCGAATACGTGCCCCCCAGCGGCGAGCGGCTGGCCTGGGTCACCGGCTTCACCGGCAGCGCCGGCATGGCCATCGTGCTGGCGGAGCGCGCCGCGCTCTTCGTCGATGGCCGCTACACCACCCAGGCGCGGCAGCAGGCCGACACCACCCTGTGGGAGCAGCGCCACCTCACCGAGCAGCCGCCGCAGGATTGGCTGGCCGAGCACGCCGCCGGCCTGCGCATCGGCTACGACCCCTGGCTGCACCCGCAATCGGTGCTGGACAGGCTGGCCCCCTCGGGCGCCGTGCTGGTGCCGCTGGCGGCCAATCCGGTCGATGCCGTGTGGCGGGACCGCCCGGCGCCGCCCGCCGCGCCCGCCGTGCCGCACCCGCTTGCCTATGCCGGCCGCGATTCGGCCGAGAAGCGCGCCGAGGCCGCCGCCACCCTGCGCGCCGCCGGCGAGGATGCCGCGGTGCTGGCCGACCCGCATTCCCTGGCCTGGCTGCTGAACCTGCGCGGCGGCGATCTGGAGCACACGCCGCTGGCCCTGGGCTTCGCCCTGCTGCACGCCGATGCGCGGGTGGAGCTGTTCATGGAGCCGGCCAAGCTCTCCGAGGCGGTGCGGGTGCATCTGGGCAACGCGGTGGCGGCGCATCCGCCGGCGGCGCTGGCCGAGGCGCTGGCCAGGCTCGGCGGCAAGGCGGTGCGGATCGACCCCGACGCCACGCCCGTCTGGTTCGCCGCCACGCTGCGCGAGGCCGGCGCCACGCTGCGCCCGGGCGAGGACCCCTGCCGCCTGCCGCGCGCCTGCAAGAACCCGGTGGAGCAGGAGGGCGCCCGCGCCGCCCACAAGCGCGACGCCGCGGCGATGGCGCGCTTCCTCGCCTGGTTCGCCCGCCACGCGCCCCAGGGCGGCGAGACGGAAATGAGCGCCGCCGGGCGCCTCCTGGCCTTCCGGCGGGCGCAGCCGCTGTTCCGCGCCGAGAGCTTCCCCGCCATCTCGGGGGCGGGCGAGCATGGCGCCATCGTCCACTACCGCGCCACGCCGGAGAGCGACCGCCCGATCCACCCCGGCGAGTGCTACCTGATCGACAGCGGCGGCCAGTACACGGACGGCACCACCGACATCACCCGCACCCTGTGGACCGGCCCCCGCGAGGGCGGCCCCACCCCCCCGGCCGACCTCGTGGAGCGCTACACCCGCGTGCTGCGCGGCCACATCGCACTGGCCACGCTGCGCTTCCCGCAGGGCGTGGCCGGGCCGCATATCGACGCGGTGGCGCGCGCGCCGCTCTGGCAGGCGGGGCTGGATTTCGACCATGGCACCGGCCATGGCATCGGCAGCTTCCTCTCGGTGCATGAGGGGCCGGTCAGCATCAGCCGGGCGGCGCGGACGGTGCCGCTGCGGCCGGGCATGATCCTGTCCGACGAGCCGGGTTTCTACCAGCCGGGCGCCTATGGTATCCGCATCGAGAACCTGCTGCTGACCCGCGCGGCCGAGGCCCGCCCCGGCCAGACGCGGCCCTTCCTGGAGTTCGAGACCCTGACCCTGGTGCCTTATGAGCGCCGTCTGATCGATCGCGCGCTGCTCACCCCGGCCGAGCATGCCTGGGTGGATGCCTACCATGGCCGCGTGCTGGCCGAGATCGGCGGCGCGGTGGAAGCCGATGTGGCGGAATGGCTGCAGTGGGCCTGCGCGCCGCTCTGACCGCCCGGCTGCGCCGCCCCATCCCCGCCGCGCCCTTTGCCGAGCCGATGCTGCCCCTCCTGGCGGGGCAGCGCGTGCTGCTGGTCTATGGCCTGATGGGGGAGGGGGCGGCGCGGCTGGCGCCGCTCGGCATGGACTACATGGGCACGCAGCTGCGCTGGCTGCTGGCGCAGGGCGCCCGCGCCCGCGTGGTGAAGCTGCCCACCACCGCGCCCATCGCGCCCAATGCCGCGCGGCTGGCCGAGGCCATCCTGGCCGAGCCGGAGCCCTGCCTGCTGGTGGCGCACAGCAAGGGCGGGCTGGAGGCGCTGGCGGCGCTGCTGGAGCCTGCCGTGGCGGCGCGCTGCGCCGGGCTGCTGGCGCTGCACGCGCCTTTCCACGGCTCGCCGGTGGCCGATGCGCTGCTGGCCCGCCCCCGCCTGCACCGCGGCCTGGCGGCGCTGGTGCGGGCGCTGCGCATGGGCGGCGGCGCCGGCCTGCCGGACCTCTCCACCGAGGGCCGCGCCGCCTGGATGGCGGCCCATGCCGCGCGGGTGGCCGAGATCACCGCCAGCCTGCCGGTGCTCTGCGTCGGCAGCTACCTGGAGCGTGACGCGGTGGGGCCGGACCGCCGCTACCTGCCCATGGTCCGCTTCATGATGCGGCGCGGCGCCGGCCCGAATGACGGCTTCGTCTCCGTGGCCTCGGCGCTGCTGCCCGGTGCCCGCCACCGGGTCATCCGCGGCGGCCACCGGGCTTCCGTCTCGCAGGGCCTGGGCCGCGACCCGCTGGGCGTGCTGCACGAGGGGCTGGCGGAATTGCTGGCGGCCCGCATGAGCGAGCGCGCCCTCAGCCTGCGTCACTGAGGGCGGGGTCCGGGGAGACACTGTCTCCCCGGCGGAGGAGTCAGGGGAGGCGGCGCCTCCCCTGTGCTTATCCCAGCCCGGCGAGTTCCCGCCACTCGGCCTCTGTGAGCGTCCGCAGCCCCAGCTCGGCCGCCTTCTTGGCCTTCGACCCGGCTTCCGCCCCCACCACGACGAAATCGGTCTTCTTCGAGACGCTCTTGGTCACCTTGGCGCCCAGCCGCTCGGCCACCGCCTCCGCCTCGTCGCGCGAGGTCTTTTCCAGCGTCCCGGTAAAGACGATGACCTTCCCCGCGAAGGGGCTGTCGCTGGCGGAGAAATCCTCCGCATCGGCGGGCGCCACCTCGCGGGCGAGGTCGTCCAGCGCGTCGCGGTTGTGGCGCTCGGCGAAGAACTCGGCCAGCTCGGTGGCGATGGCCGGGCCGATGCCCTGGATCGAGCCCAGCTCCTCCCGCGCCTCGGAGCCCACGGTGGTGGCCGCCACCATCTTCTCCCGCCAGACGGCGAAGCTCTGGTAGTGCCGCGCCAGCAGCTTGGCGTTCTGCTCGCCGATGCGGCGTATGCCGAGGGCGAAGATGAACCGCTCCAGCGGCGCGTTGCGCCGGGATTCGATGGCGGCGAGCAGGTTGGCCACCTTCCTCGTGCCGGCCGCGCCCTTGGCGGAGCGGCCCCAGCCCTCCCAGCCGCGCATCCGCTCGGCATGCGGGGCCAGGCGGAACAGGTCGGCGGGGCTCTTCACCAGCCCCTCCTCGTGCAGCCTGAGGATGTTCTCCTCGCCCAGCCCCTCGATATCCATGGCGTTGCGGCTGACGAAATGCTTGAGCCGCTCCACCGTCTGGGCCGGGCAGACCAGCCCGCCGGTGCAGCGCCGCACCACCTCGCCCTCCGGCCGCACGGCGTGGCTGCCGCAGGCGGGGCAATGGGTCAGGGGGCGCCACGGCCCGGCGGCCTCCACCTCCGGCGGCCGCTTCTCCGCCACCACGCCGACGATCTGCGGGATCACGTCGCCGGCGCGCTGGAGGATGACGGTGTCGCCCACCCGCACATCCTTGCGGGCGATCTCGTCCTCGTTGTGCAGGGTGGCGTGCTGCACCATGACGCCGCCGACATTGACCGGCTGCATCACCGCGCGCGGCGTCAGCGCCCCCGTGCGGCCGACCTGGATCTGGATCTCGAGCAGCACCGTCTCGGCCCGCTCCGCCGGGAACTTCCAGGCGATGGCCCAGCGCGGCGCGCGGCCGACGAAGCCGAGCCGCGCCTGCCAGTCCAGCCGGTCCAGCTTGTAGACCACGCCGTCGATGTCATAGGCGAGGCCGGCGCGCTCCGCCGTCATCTCCGCCTGGAAGGCCTCGGCGGCGGTTTCGTCCGGCAGGGTGCGGGAGAGGGGGTTCACCCGGAAGCCCCAGGCCTCGAGCTGCTTCAGGTAGCCGGCATGGGTCTCGGCCACCGGGCTGCTCGACTCGCCCTGGGCATAGGCGAAGAGCTTCAGCGGCCGTCGCGCCGTGACCTCGGGGTTGAGCTGGCGCAGGCTGCCCGCCGCCGCGTTGCGCGGGTTGACCGGGATGCGGACCGCCTCGCCCACCTTCTCGCCGCGCTCGCGCCGCTGCTCGCGCTCCTCGTGCAGCCGCGTCTGCTCGGCATGGAAGGCCAGGAAGTCGGCCTTGGTCATGAACACCTCGCCGCGGATCTCGATCGAGTCCGGGAAGGGGGCGGGCAGGTGGCGCGGCAGCTCGTCCAGCGTCTCCAGGTTGCGGGTGATGTCCTCGCCCACCGTGCCGTCGCCGCGCGTGGCGCCGCGGACGAAGACGCCGTTCTCGTAGAGCAGGTTGACCGAGAGCCCGTCGATCTTCGGCTCGGCCACGAAGCGCAGCGTCTCCTCCGGCGGCAGCTTCAGGAAGCGCCGGATGCTTTTCGCGAACTCGGCGAAGTCCTCGGGGGAGAAGGCGTTGTCCAGGCTCAGCATCGGCGTGCCGTGGCGGGACTTGGCGAAGCCCGCCGCCGGCGCCGCGCCGGGGGACGCCTCGCTCGGGCTGTCGGCCCGCTTCAGGGCGGGGAAGCGGCGCTCGATGGCGGCGTTGCGGCGGCGCAGCGCGTCGTACTCCGCGTCGGTCATCACCGGCGCGTCGTTCTGGTGATAGGCGATGTCGGCGGTCTCGATCGCCTCGGCCAGGGCGGCGAGTTCCTCGGCCGCCTGGGCCTCGGTCAGGTCGTCGACGGGAATCGGGCGGAGCGGCGCGGTCATGGCATGTCCGTTAACGCGGCGGGGAGAGAAAAACAAAAAGGCCGGGGGAAGGAATTCCCCCGGACCCCCATCTTTTTTCTGCCAGTCGGCGTCAGCGCAGCAGGCTGTCGGCGGCGGCGCGGGCGGCTTCGGTGATGGTCTCGCCGGCCAGCATGCGGGCCAGCTCCTCGCGGCGCGCCTGCGCGTCGAGCGGCTCCACCCGGGTCTCGGCGCGGTCGGCCCGCACGCCCTTGGAGACGCGCCAGTGCTGCGTGCCGCGCGCCGCCACCTGCGGGCTGTGCGTCACCACCAGCACCTGCAGGCGCTCGGCCACGCGCGCCAGGCGCTCGCCCACCGCCGCCGCCGTGGCGCCGCCGATGCCGCTGTCCACCTCGTCGAACACCAGGGTCGGCACGGGCGAGCCACGCGCCAGCACCACCTTCAGCGCCAGCATCAGGCGGGACAGCTCGCCACCCGAGGCGATCTTGTCGAGCTGCCCCGGCTTCTGGCCGGGGTTGGTGGAGACCAGGAAGGTGACGCGGTCCTGCCCGTCGGCCGCCCAGGCGCGCTCCTCGCGGGGCGCGATCTCGATATGCAGCCGGGCGCGATCCAGCTTCAGCGGCGCCAGCTCCTGCGCCACCGCCTTCTCCAGTTCGCGGGCGGCCTTGGCGCGGGCGGCGGACAGCGCCCCGGCGCGGCGGACATAGCCGGCACGCGCCGCGGCGGCGGCCTGCTCCAGCGCGGCGGCGCGCTCGGCCCCGGCATCCAGCGCCGAGAGGCGGGCTGCGAGGTCCTGCAACAGCTGCGGCAGCTCCACCACCGCCACCATGTGCTTGCGGGCGGCGGCGCGCAGCGCGAAGAGCCGCTCCTCCACCTGCTCCAGCCGGCGCGGGTCGGGGCCGAGATCGGCGCCGAGGCGCTCCAGCAGGCTCTCCGCCTCGGCCAGCGAATCCTGTGCCTGGCCCAGCGCGGCGAGGATCGGTGACGCCTCCTCGTTTGGCGGCGGCAGGCGCTCCAGCGCGCCGGCGGCGTGGCGCAGCGCGCCGGCCGGGCCGGCGCTGCCGCGGCCGTCGCGCGGCTGCAACTCGGAGAGGGCGGCGGCCACGGCCTCGGCCCGGCGCTCGCCCTGCTGCATGGCCTGGCGCTCATTGGCCAGGGCGTCTTCCTCGCCCTCGGCCGGCCCGAGCAGGGAGAGCTCCTCCACCGCGTGGCGCAGCCATTCCTCGTCGCGCTGCGCCTGGGCGATGGCCTCCTGCGCCTCGCGCAGGGCGCGCTCGGCCTGCCGCCAGGCGCGGTAGGCCTCGCCGACGCCGGTGCGGTCCGGCTCCAGCCCGCCGAAGGCGTCGAGCAGGGCGGCGTGGGTGGCGGGGTCGGCGAGGCCGACCTGGTCGTGCTGACCCTGCACCTCGACGAGCAGCGCGCCGAGCCGGCGCAGCAGCGCCACACCCACCGGCTGGTCGTTGACGAAGGCGCGGGAGCGGCCATCGGCCTGCACCACGCGGCGCAGCACCAGATCCTCCTCCACCTCGATTCCCTGCTCCACCAGCAGGGCATTCGCGGGGTGGTCGGGGGGGAGGTGGAAGCAGGCGGCGACCGAGGCCTGGGCCTGCCCGCCGCGCACCATGCCAGCCTCGGCGCGCTGGCCGAGCGCCAAGCCCAGGCTGTCCAGCAGGATGGACTTGCCGGCACCGGTCTCGCCGGTCAGCACGGTGAGGCCGGCGCCGAGCGACAGGTCCAGCCGGTCGATCAGCACCACGTCGCGGATGGCGAGCGAGTTCAGCATGGCGGGGCCTTGGCCGCGGCGTTCCCGGCCCGCCGGCTCAGAACACCGAGTTCCAGGCGCGGCGGAGGATGCCCGGCCGGTCCTGCGCCGCCGGTTGCGCGCCATCCACCAGCAGGGCGTAGGAATCCTGGTACCACGGGTTGCCGGGGTAGTTGTGGCCGAGCACGCTGGCGGTGCGCCGCGCCTCCTCGGTGAGGCCGAGGGCGAGATAGATCTCGGTCAGGCGGTGCAGCGCCTCGGGCGTGTGGTTGGTGGTCTGGAACTCCTCCACCACGCGCCGAAAGCGGCCGATGGCGGCGGAATACAGCCCGCGGGACTGGTAGAAGCGGCCGATGTTCATCTCCCGCCCGGCGAGATGGTCGCGGGCGAGGTCCATCTTCAGCCGCGCATCGCGGGCATAGGAGCTTTCGGGGAAGCGGTTGATCACTTCCTGGAGCTGCGCCATGGCGATCTCGGTGCCACGCTGGTCGCGCTCGGCATCGACGATCTGCTCATAGTAGGAGAGCGCGCGCAGATAGTAGGCATAGGCGATGTCGCGGTGCGCGGGGTGCAGCTGGATGAAGCGGTCCAGCGCGCCGATCGCCTCGGTGTAGCGGTTCCGCATGTAGTCGGAATAGGCCGACATCAGCTTCGCGCTGGTGGCCCAGGTCGAGTAGGGATGCTCCCGCTCCACCGTATCGAAATATTCGATGGCCTGGACGTAGCGTTCCTGGCGCAGCGATTCGATGCCGGCGGCATACAGGGACTCCGGCGTCTGCTCGGCCAGCGGGGCACGAGGGCGCAGGGAGGTGTCTTTGCCATCCCACTGGGAGCAGGCGCCCGCCAGCAGCGGGGCGGCCAGGATCAGGGAGAGGCGGAGAGTCCGGTTCAGACGGGTGCGCATGGCGTCCGCTCTATATCATGCGCCCCCGCCAAGACGAAGGGGCCCTCTGGCCGGATCAGGCGGCGACCGGCTCGGCTTCCGGAACGCGCGTGGCTGCGGGCTCGGTGGCGGGCAGCAGCGGCGCGTCCTTCCAGCGCCAGGCGCTGGCATCGGCGAACAGGGCGCGCAGCAGCCGGTTGTTCAGCGCGTGGCCGGAGCGGCTGCCGCTGAAGCGGGCCGAGAGCGGCGCGCTGGCCAGGGCGAGGTCGCCCACCACGTCCAGCAGCTTGTGGCGCACGCATTCATCGGCATGGCGCAGCCCGCCCGGGTTCAGCACCAGCGGACCGTCGACCACCACGGCATTGGCCAGGCTGCCGCCCTGCGCCAGACCCATGGCGCGCAGCCGCGCCACGTCCTCGGCCATGGTGAAGGTGCGGGCATCGGCCAGCACGCCGCGGAAGGAGGCTTCCGTCACGCGCAGGGAAAGGCTCTGGTGGCCAATCGCGGTGGAGGGGAAGTCGATCTCCAGCGATGCCTCGAAGCCCGGCGTGGCGGTGGGGTGCAGCGCCACCCACGGGGCGGCCGGGCCTTCGCCATCCTGCACGCGCACCGTCTTCAGCACCTCGATCGTGCTGCGCGGCATGGCGCTGGTGGCGATGCCGGCGCAGTCGATGAGGAACAGGAAGGGGGAGGCGGAGCCGTCGAGGATCGGCACCTCGGGGCCATCCACCTCGACCACCACGTCGTCGATGCCGCTGGCCGCCAGCGCGGCCATCACGTGCTCGATAGTGCCGAGTCGCGCCTGCGGCTGGCCGGGCAGGGCAATGGCCGTGCACAGGCGGGTGTCGAACACCAGGTCGTAGCGCGCGGGGATGTCGAGGCCGAGATCGGTGCGGCGGAAGACGATGCCGGTGCCGATGGGCGCGGGGCGCAGGGTCAGCGCGGCGCGGCGGCCCGAGTGCAGGCCGATGCCGACGCACCCGATGGGCGCCTTCAGCGTCCTGCGTCGTTCCATGCCCACTGCGAGGAAACCGTCCATCATTGCCCCTGGCCATTCCTGGATCGGCGGAGGCGGCCCTGCGGCCGTTCCGCCTGACCGTTACATGGCATTTGCGGCGGGGCATCGCGAGTCAACGCTTGTTTCCGTTTATTTCAGGTTAGCTTAGGCAGATAAGTCTTTGATTTAAAACGGTTGGTGCGAAGCAAAAAGCCCCACAACCTGCGTTGCGGGGCTGGTTCGTTACCGGGCTCGTCCGGCGTTCAGTTGTTCTGGCGGCGCAGGAAGGTCGGGATGTCGAGGCCCATCTCCTCGCCCTGCGGCGCCGGCTGCGGGGCGGGTGCCGCAGCAGGGCGCGGCGCGGCAGGCTGCGCCGGGGCCGCGGCCACCGGGCGCGGAGCGGGGGCCGGCGCCGCGTCGCCCTCGGCCGAGAGGTTGCGGCGCATCAGGCCGGTGGCGCGGCGGAACAGGTTGAAGCCGCCGCCGCTGGCCGGAGGCGCGGAGACCGGCGGCGGCGCCATCGGGCGCGGCGCCGCGGCCTGGCGCGCCGCGGCATCCGGGTGCTGCGCCAGCGGGGCCGGCATGTCCTCGGGCGAGGGCGCCTCCGGCGCGGCCTCGTAGGCCACCGGCTGCGGGGCGGGCGCCAGTTGCTGCGCCGTGGCGGCGCCGGTGACCATGGCGGGCGCCATGCCGGCCGGGCGGCGCGGCGCGGC